>VXNE01000310.1 GCA_009840715.1 Gammaproteobacteria bacterium | reverse complement strand
GGGGGAACAGGCGTGATGGGCGGGCGACGCGCGTTGCGCCGCACGAGGATGCCGGCGGCGAGCAGGCCGTCGCGCACGGCGACGGGGTCGCAGCCGGCGTGGCAGTGCCACACCGGCGCGCGGTCACCCTGGCGGATGGCGAGGGTCTCCGGTGAGCTGTCGTGGATCGGGCACGGGAGGCGCAGTTCCGCGCCCTGGAGAACGGCCCCTGCGGCGCGTGCGGCGCGTTCGTCGAGGGTGTAGGGGGAGTTGCGCACGGCGGTCTACCGCGGCAGGCCCGGCACCCGCCCGAGGATCGCGTCGCGGACGATCGCGGGGACGGCCGCGAGCGCGGCGGCATTGGGTTCGGGCGGCGTGCGTCGGGAGAGGTTCACCCTGGGCATCGCGCGGGCGGCGGCGGCCGGGGGGGGGGGGCGGGGGCCGCCCGCCCCGCGCCCGGCCGCGAGTCCGTTGGGGGTGTAGCCGATTACTGCGCGCACTGGCCGGGTCCCGCCGTCGTCGTCGAGCGCGCCGGCGAGAATCGACACGTTGCGCACGAACAGCGCGCGGGCGCCGCGGCTGCACCGGTTCCAGTACGGGTGGTGCTCCCGCGCGAGGTCGGCGTAGGTGCGGCCTTGCAGGCTCGCCGTGGAATTCGGATGCACGATGTCGATGTCGGTCTGGGGATCGCGTCCCGGCCGGTAGCCGTTGTAGCCGGGCCAGGGGGTGTGGACGGTGATCGGCGCGTCGGTGCGCAGCGCTCCGGTCTCGAACGCCTTGTCCGCGCCGTCCGCGCCGCCGGTGGAGAGGGCAGTGCCGGCGTCGCCGAGGGTCTGCGCGATGTCGCTCATGGCTTCGAGGATTTCCGGTGGTGTGCGGCGCGACCCGACGCCGGCGTATGCGAACGAGTCGTGTTCGGGTTCCGCGCGGTCCAGCAATTCGAAGAGCTGCTCGACCACGTCGGGGTCGAAGTCCTCGATGCGGAATGCTCCGGCGGCGAGGTCGCGGCAGAGGGCTTCGAGCGTGCGGTTGGCCCTGTCGGCGGCCGCGCGTCGTTCGATGGATGGTCGGTCGTTCATGGAGTCCTCCTGTTGGGTGGCGCTTTCCCGGTCGGGAGGTCCGCGCCGTGGAGCCGCCGGTCAAGGCTGCCGCCGGTTGCACCGACCACGGGTCAACGAAGCTGACGAACGGCCGGCGGCACCCGCAGGGCACGCCTTGACGGGCGGCGGGCGCGGACCAGGCTCGGGGGAAGGCGCTCGCCCCGGGGAGCGGGATGCGTCAGGGGTCGCTGTCGGGACGGCAGGCGATGGTCTGGCGCACGCGCACGCGACGGTGCGGAGCGGTGGCGAGCGGCTGCGGGCGTCGGCTGAACATCCAGCCGCTGTCCGCGATGTCGGCGCCTCCCACGGCGACGAAGTGGTGCCGCACGACCAGGACGAACGAGTGGGCGAGCGTGTCGTGGTCGCGCAGCCAGGCCGCCAGTGTCGGACGCGCCGCGCCGCGGTGCAGCGTGCGTTCGCAGCGCCACCCGGCGAGCGCCATGGCGGCCATGAGTTCGTACGACTGCACGCCGTGAATCTGGGTGCGCCCGGTGACCTCGCGCAGCAGCGCCGCACAGTCGTGGGTGGGCAGCCCGGTGACGGCGGCCATGGCGCTCGGGCCGCACTTGCCGGCGCGGCCGACGATGCGGTGGAGCCTCATGGCGTGTCTTCCGCGGGGGCAGCGGCGGCCAGGGCGCTCAGGGCCGCATCGAGTGGCGCGTCGAGCGCGTAGCCGAGCCGCACGCTCTCGGTCACGGCGGCGGCGATGTCGTGGCCGACGCCGAACAGGTAACGGATGGTGTCGGCGAACAGGCGCGGATGCTCCTCGGCGAAGTGGTGCAGCGCGGCGGTGGCGGCGGGAAGCCGGCCGTCCTCGCGCAGGCGCTCGCAGGCGGTCTCCATCGCGTGCTCGTAGCCGTATTCGAATCCCTCCTCCTGGATGGCGGCGAGTTGCGCGGCGATGAGCGCGTGCGGGAACTCGACCACGTCGTAGTCGGTGCGCGCGACGCCGCGCGGGCGCGGGATCGGAACCTGCAAGGCGAGGACGTCGCGGTCGGTCTCGGCGGCGGCGCGTACTGCGTGCAGGGACAGTACGACGGGCGCCCGGTCCGTGGGCGGCCAGGTGGAGGCGACGACGCCGAAGGAGCGCTGGTCCTCCAGGACGGGAGGGATGGGGTGCCCGGACCGGCGGTGCGGGCACTGCCGCCACGGGCAGGTGTCGGCGTCGGGGCGCTGGGCCGGCGAGCCGAGGTCGGCGCGGTCGAGGCGGCGCATAACGCGCGCGCGGCGGCTCGACACGCAGGTCTGGCCGCACAGGTGGCACGGGGCGGGAAGCTGGATGCGGGGCATGACGGGTTCCTCCGGTGGATCAGCGGTGTTCGGGCGCGGTGGTATCGGTCCGTTCGAGGCGGCGCAGGATCTCGAGCGGGATGCAGGACGGGGCGTCGCCGGCGTCGTGGCGCCAGCCGCTTCGCCTGTGGCAGGTCTCGCGGTCGCAGCGCCCGATGCGCGCGAGGTCGCAGCGCTCGCGCAGCCAGTCGGCGTGCTGCGCGTCCATGGCCGGCCCGGCGCGGCGCCGGATGTCGTCGCGAATGCGCATCAGCGTATGGCCGAGCCGGTTGCGCCCGCGGCCGCCGCAGACGCCCCAGTAGGTGTCGCCCCAGGTGTTGCCTTCCACGAGCTCGGCATCGCCGGTGGCGAGCAGGGCGTCTCGGAGGGCCGGCACGGCGAACTTGGCTTCGAGGATCGAGTGCATGACGTCGTCCCTGATGCGGTCCCAGTCGCGGCGCAGGTCGGCGCGGCGCCCGAGGCGCTTGGCCTCGGTTGCGGAGGCGGCGGCGCGGATACGCTCGCGTTCGCGGCCGTCGCGGGACTTGGCGCTCTGGAACGCGTGCTCCGCCGTCGGATAGGAGCGGCCGCGCCACTGGAATGGGTGGCGGAGGAAGTTGGACAGGAACGCGTGGTCGCCGCGGAAGCGGTCGATGCGTTCGGGTGCCGGGGAAACGGCGGCTCTGGTCGGGTGCATGGGATCGCCTCCGTGGTTGGGCCGAAGCCCGTTGCCCTCGCCGGGTCGCGGCCAGGCCCGCGCGGTCAAGGCCGACGCCGGACGCGCCCGCGGCCGCGCGTCGCCCCGAGGGGCCCGCCTTGACCGCGCGGGCGGCCGCGGCAGGCTGCCGGGCGGGATTCGGGCTGCTGGTGTGCGTGGCGCGGAACGCGCTGGCGGGCACTGAAGGACCGCAGTGGACCGGGGGATCCAGGGGACGTGTTGCGCAACGATGGGAACGGTAGCTTCGTGAACGTGGCGTCGGCCTGCGCCGTCGTGGGTCCGGGGCGCGCCCGCGCCGCCATGAACCGGCACGGAGCCGTTTCGGGGAGGCGCGGGTGCCTACGCCGTGGGGGTGTTGTCCCAGCCCCCCCGCCAGGCGTCGGCGATGTGCTCCTCCGGCGTGGCGATGGTGCGCGGGTCGAAGGGGTGCTCGCGCTGCGGCGGGCGGTGCTCGCGAATGATGTCGAAGGCGCGTCGCCGGCCGGCGTCGGCCTGCCGCCACAACCGTGCGAACTGGGGACCCAGGGTGTCGCCTTCCGCGGGGTAGTCCCGCGCGTGGCGGAGGATGGCGAGCGCCTCGCGCCGGATGCGGTTCGCCTCGGCGAGTTCGATCCGCGCCCGCGCGGCGTGGGCGTTGATCTCGTCGCAGGCGCGCTGGTGCTCGGCGAAGCATCTGGCCATGGCGTCGGCGGCGAGGGCGGCGGGGACGGGATCGTCGTAGGCGTCTGGGTCGAGGAGCTGCTCGTCGGTGTCGTCCGAGACGACCAGCGCGTAGAAGCTGATCGGCGAGGGCTCCTCGTCGTCCCGGTAGTCGTCCTGGCACGCGTAGACGAATCCGGTGAGCGTCTCGAACTCCTGCGCGTCGACGTGCCAGCCCTTGTGGCGGGCGCCGGTGACGGCGTCGTGGCGCGCGTAGCGCCAGGCGCGGGCCGGGCCGATGTGGTACGGGATCACGCAGTGGGCCGTGATGCCGCAGGGGAAGCGGTGCGTCACCGGCACCTCGTGGAACGCTTGGGTGACGGGGATCGTGTCGGTGGCCATGTCTCTCTCCCGGGTCGGTTGACGATTCTAGATGGGTTGGGCGAAG
Organism: Gammaproteobacteria bacterium; assembly: GCA_009840715.1. Lineage (GTDB taxonomy): Bacteria > Pseudomonadota > Gammaproteobacteria > Pseudomonadales > Azotimanducaceae > VXNE01. The sequence continues at coordinate 1,967 of VXNE01000310.1, read as the reverse complement.
CCCGTCGCCGTGCGCCGGGCCGCCGGCCGGGCCGGGCGGTCAAGGCCGCCGCCGGACGCGTAGCGGACGTGCGGCGCCCGCCAGGGCTCGCCTTGACGGGCCGCCCGGGCAAGGCAGGCTGTGGGCCGGGATTCGCGACGCCGCAGGGCAGGGGGCGGGCCTCGGGCAGTTGGTGGAACGCGTCGGCGACCGGCGTGAGGGTGGCTTGCATGGTCCTTGTCTCCTGGAGTGGTCGGATGGGTGGTGCTATGCGGCCTTCGGGACGCGCGTGGGCCGCTTGCAGAACGCGAAGCTGGAGCCGTCCTACCCCGCCTGTGGACCGGACTCCGGAAACCCGCTTGAATTAGCGGCTTTGCGCCGGGCGCGCGGCTACAGGAAGGAGCGGGAGATGAACAAGAGGGAACTGGTGGAGGCCGTGGCGGCGGCGACGGGACTGGGCCGGTCGGCGGCTGGCGCAGCGGTGGAGGCGGTGCTCGAAGCCGTGGCGGCGGGCCTGGCGGCCGGGGAGGCGGTGACGGTGCCGGGATTCGGGACGTTCGAGGTGCGCGAGCGCGCCGCGCGGACCGGCCGCAATCCGCGCACCGGCGAGGCGATCGAGATCGCGGCGGCGCGCGTGCCCGCGTTCCGCGCCGGCAAGGGCCTGCGCGAACGCGTGAACTGAGAGGGGCGGGCTGCTACGAGGCGGTGCGGCGTAGCGAGGACCGGACGCGCTCGGGCACGCTGATCGGAACGAAGGCGGCGGCGGAGAAGAGGTAGTCCTCGCCGCTCTCGTCGACGATCCGGAGGTCTCCGGCGGCCGCGGCGTCGTCGTCGGGGAGCGTCCGGTAGATCTTGTGCAGTTCGAGAGAGACCGGATAGTCGGCGTTGTCGACGCAGACGACGTATTCGGCTTGGCTCGCGGTTGTCGGTTCGCTCATGGTCGGTCCAGGTAGCGCTTGCGCTTGATCTCCTTGCGGCCGATGCCGTGCGCTTCGTACCAGTGCAGTTCGGCCAGCCGTATGTCGCCGTTGTCCAGTTGTATGCGGGCGGTCCCCTTTCGCTTGCGCCCCGGTTCCGCAGGAAGCGGCGTTGCCGGGACCGTAGAGGCGCCGCAGCCTCGAAAGCTCGCGGATGCCTGCGCCCTGGGCGATGGTCTCCGCGTGCGAAATGCGCCCGAGGATGCGGAAGTTCACGGTCGTCTCGCACGCCGCCTCGGCCTGCGGCGGAGGGTTGCAGATGGCGCGTGGCGCGTCAACACCGCGCGTGGCGCTCGGGGTGGCAAGCCTGGCGTCATGGCGCCGGAGGAACGACCGACGGGTCGCCGGATGCGGCGGGCAGCAGCAGGCCGATCGCGTCGGGGCCGAACTCCAGCACGAACTCCGGCGAGCGGGTCGCGACCGCGGCGTCCACCCACTCGGCGGGGATGGCCTCGGCGAAATCGTCGCCGCCGACGGCGTCGCGTGCGCGGTCCCAGACCGCCATGCGGTCGTCGCGGGTCGGGTCGAAGCCGCTGGCGTACGCGACGGGCGCGCGGGCCGGGCGGTCGCCGGGCTCCGGTTCGGGATGTACGCCGGGGGACATGAGGTAGATGCCCTCGTCCTTGACGAGCCACAGGCACGGCGGCGCGAGGCGCTCCTCGCCGGGCTGCGGCACCGCGCAGCGGTCCTCACCGTAGATCTCCGCGCGCTGGGCGATGGTCATGCGGCGCTCGGGGGCCGCGCGGGCGTGCCGGGCGAGGCCGGCGACCTGTTCCATGTCGAATTGGAGTCGGGTCATCGGGGCGGTCTCCGTCGAGGTGTGGTCAGGCGGACGCGCCGCAGTCCCAGCCGTCGCGCCAGGCGTCGGCGAGGCACTCGTCGCGCGTGGCGGTCCGCTCGGGATCGAAGTCGCGCTCGCGCGGTGGGGGTGGGTGCTGGTGCACGAGGTCGAACGCGCGCCGGCGGCCCGCGAGCCCCAGCCCCCCCACGCCCGCGGACGCGGGGGCGCGG
>VXNE01000594.1 GCA_009840715.1 Gammaproteobacteria bacterium | reverse complement strand
CTGCGAGTGGGGGTGGTCGTGGCGCTGGCCTACGTGCGGATGGGGGCGGACGGGAGCCTGTACGTGCTGACGGATTCGCAGGCCGGGCGGGTGATTCGGGTGGCGCCGGCGAGCTGATCCGTCGTCGGGACAGGCCAAAGGCTCGCGACCTGTAGGACATTTCCGCCGGCGCAGAAACTGCGATTTCCCACAGGCCTGCGAGAGATCAGCCATTTGGCCACGCAGTGAGGCCGCGTAGATTGGGCACCCAACTTCCATTGACTTTCAAGGAGAGAAGAAATGAAGAAGTTGCTTGCACTCATCGCGGTGTTCGGTCTGACCGTCTCGTCGTGGGGCCTCGCCCCGGCGCCCGAGACCGGGGCCCAGGAACCCGCCGCCCAGTTCGGTTACACCATCGCCAGGGTGATGGCCGACGCCAACGGTTGGGACAAGGGCGGGTTCTGGTACGGCTTCGGACAAGCGGCGTCCGTCGGGTTCTTCGGCGGCGTAGGCGCGTTCATCGGGTCCAGCTTCGGGCCTGCGGGAACCGCTATTGGCGCAGGCCTTGGCGGCGCCTAGCGCCCTGCGTCAGCTAGCCTGACCGCGCCTGCTTCGGCATGTGGATCCTCGCCGCCGCCCTGCTGGCCGGCCTGTCCTTCGGAGTCTTCCTCGGACTGGTGCGGGCCCGCGGTCGCGGCGGCGAGGAGCCCCCCACGCGCCGGCGTCGGGCGGCTCAGCTGGCCTCGTTCGCCTTCGCGATGGGGGTCTCTCTCGCGGCGCTCCAGGGCATCCTGTTCCTCATCCGTCAGTCCCATGGCCACCTTCCGCAACCAACGCCTCCCCCCTTGTTCGGTGCGCAGCTCGGCCTGGTCTTGTACTTGCTCGGCCGCGTGCTCCTCCTGGATCTCGCGCGATGGTCCTTCCACTGGGCCGTGCGGGCTCCGGAACGCTTCGACCGCACCTGGCGGATGGAGGCGACATCCATCGCCTGGGGTCTTGTCGCCTGGCCGTGTCTGGGTGCGATCACACTGTCCCTTGGCTACCTGTACGACACGCTTTCCTTCCTGGTCCTCCCGATGGTCGTCGCGGTTCCCCTGTTCTACGAGACGTGGTTGCATCCGTGGCTCCAGTACTGGAAGTCCCGCCGGCTCGGCGACACCGCGCACGAGGAACTCGAGGACTGGTTGGCCGGTGTCTCCGCCAGGCACCGGACGCCGCGGTTCCGGGTACGCATTCACCGGGGCCTCGAAAAGAACGCTTTCGCGATGGGGGGTCTCCTGCGGCACCTGGTCGTTGTCGGAGGCGGTCTCGCCGAAGCGATGACGACCGAACAACTCAAAGCCATCCTGGCCCACGAGATCGCCCATGTCATGCGGCGTGACGTCCTCAGGCTGGTGGGCGCCGTCCTCGTTGGCGGCACCTGCTTTGTCACACTCCACCTCGAGCTCGTCTCGCCGAACATCGATCGCTCCACCACGACAGGTTTCCTGCTGGGCATGACCTTCGTCGCTGTGGCCTTCCCCCTGTTCTACGTCGTCGCGCCCGGTCTCCTGAGCCGCCGCCTGGAGTACGGCGCCGACCGGCTGGCAGTCCGCTTGCTCGGCAGGGGCGATGCCATGGTCGACGCGCTCACGCGCCTGCACGAGATACGCAACATCCCGCTCGACAAGAAGAGCCTTACCCACCCCACGGGGGCGCAGCGCATAGCCGCGATCCGCGAGCTGGGTTCCGCCGCGGACACTTCGCGCCCCGGAGAGCGCCGAGACCTCACCAGCCCCTGGTCAAAGTAGCGCACGCACTCGCGGCAAAGGCGCACACGGGTCCGAGAGATCCGCCATTCAAGACGCCCGAACGGTCATCTACAGTCGTTCCCCGGACACCCGAAAAGAGACTCAAAGGAGACAACGATGGATACACCTGGACGACGCGCGTTGATCACGGCGCTCACGCTTGTGCTGCTGTCCGTGGCCGACAGTCCGCAGTCCGGATCGCCCGCCTCGCCCGAGGCACGACTGGGATGGCAGCTCGTGGCGCACCTCGAGCAGGTTCTGAATTTCGGACGATACCGTCCCCTTGAGCGCGTCGGAGGTTTCCACGCGGGTTCTGACATCGGCTCAGCGATCGGCGCCGCCCTCGGGCGTCCCGTGGGGTTGGGGCTCCGTACTGGCGCCTACCTGGCCGCCGAGTGAACTCCCGCACGTCGGCGATGGCACTACGAGACTGGGTGGGGGGCCTGACGATGTCGACCGCCATCTGGATTACCGGTACGGGCATCGGCATCCTGGCGGTCCCGGAGGGTCCGACGTCCGCCCCATCACAGGGCGCCTGGACGACAGAGGCACACTCCCCAAGCACACCCCGGACAGAGGAGCACTTTCGCCTGTTCACAGGCATCCTCGGCCGCAACCTCGCAGTCTACCTGTGGCTCCTGTGCGGCCTCGTCTCCGGGGGGCTCACCACAGTCGCCGTGCTGACCTTCAACGGTGTCCTGTTCGGCCACACCACGGGCGCCGCGATCGGTATGGGGATCCCGGCGGTACACCTCGCGTGGCTGCTTCTCCCCCATGGCATTCCGGAAATCGGCACGTTTCTCGTCGCCGGAGCAATCGGCGTGCGCGGAACGCGACTGGTCGCTGGCTGGATGGCGGGGTCGCACGCGCCCGGCCCTTTTTCGGCGATCTGGCGCCCCGCGGTTTGGGGCGCGCTCGTCCTCGCGGGAGCGGCGGCCATCGAGGTTCGGGTAACGGTACCCCTGGCCGAGTGGGGGATGCAGCCATGATCCCGTCCTTCGCCGCTGCACTCCCGCGGGCGATCCGCGCTCCGTTGGTTCCCCTGGCCGTCTGGCTCCTGAGCTTCAGCGTGTTTACCGTAGCCTCCGTAGACCACCTGCTCGGGGCCGTGTCGCCGCCGGCCCTGCAGGTCTCCGCGAAGATCGGGGCCTATGTCACTGCTGCTACGACCGCCGCCCTCGGAGTAGGGCTGACTATCGCCTTCGCCGTCGGTTGCGGTGTCGCGCTGCGCTGGCTGGAGGGCGCGGTCGACACTCGGGCGGTCAGCCGCTCGGTCTGCCGGGGTGTCTGGGTGTTCGCCGCCTACACGTCGACGGTGGCCACCGCCTGGTTTGCCCGGCCACGCCAGCCCCTGACACGCGACGACCTCGTCGCCATGGCCTCCGGCGAACCCGATGTGGAGGCTACGCTCGGCATGGCTTGGATGACCGAACTCCAGTACGCGGCAGGCGCCGCCTTCCTGCTGGTCGTATTCCTCCTCCTCGGGCGTTTCGCCGACCGGACGAACGCGGGGATCGCCGTGGCTTTCGGGACATCCTGCGTGGTGATGCTGGTCACGGCGTTGCGCGCCCTGGCTGCCCTGCTGCCTGCGTAGCGAACGCAACCATCCGGCCCATCGATCTCCCCTCGCCATTGCTCACCCTGCCACAACGCAACCGGATCCTGCTGTTGGCCATCACGGGAGCCGTACTGGCGTGCGCACCTTTCGTCAGCGGGGCGCTCTCAAGCCGGAGCGGCACGCTCGTGGAGACCGCAGTCGTCACCGCTCGGTCCCTGCGTCCCTCGGTGCTCTCGTCGGGGCGCATAGCGCATGAGGACGAGGTCAACCTCACGGCAGAGGTTCTCGGCAAGGTGGAGGCGGTCCACGTCGAGGAGGGTCAGTCGGTGCGACGCGGCGACCTGGTACTTGCCGTGGACAGCCGCGCGTACGCCGCGGATGTCCTGCACCAGCGTTCCGCGGTCCACCTCGAGGAAATCGATATCGAACGCAGGCAGGCACGGATCGCGAACCTCGAACGCCAGCTCGAACGGAGCCGGCGGTTGTTCGAGGAGGATCTGCTCGATGCCCACTCGCTGGAGGTCCTTGGTCACGAGTTCGATCTGGCACGCATCGACCTCCGGTCGACCACGGAACGCCTGCAGCAGGCCCGAGCCCGGCTCGAGCAAGCGGAGAGCCGACTCGAGAGGACACATGTCCGTGCTCCGATCGATGGCGTCGTGACCGCGCTCGACATCGAGATCGGTGAGACCGCCATCCCGAGTTCGACGAACATTCCCGGCAGTCGGCTCATGACCATCGCCGACCCCGCCAGACTCATCGCCGAGGTCCATGTTGACGAGGCGGACATTGCCGCGATTCAGGTGGGACAGCCAGCGGAGATCGTCGCGGTAGCGCATCCCGACCGGCCACTGTCAGGGGTAGTGGAGTTCGTCGCCAACACGGCGAAGACGGAGGAGCACCGTCGCGGCCGGTCTTTCCTGACGCGCATACGTGTCACCCCGACGGATGGCTTCCGCCTGCGCCCAGGCATGTCCTGCCGTGCGGAGATCTTCACGCAAGCAGGTCAGGAACGGCTGACGGTTCCCATACAGGCGATCGTGACCGCCGGGACTGCGCCCAAGGACACCCGCGAATTCGTGTTCGTGGCACGGGGCAGCTCCGCCCGTCAACTGCCCGTGGTCACCGGCCAGTCCGACGACACGTATCAGGAGATCACGTCCGGTCTGCGGGCAGGCGACCGCGTCGTGACGGGCCCCAGCCGGACGCTCCGCGGCCTGCGTGACGGCGAGACCATCCGGCATGAACCGGCGCTGCCCGATACGTCGCGAGTACCGTCCCCGGGGTTCGCCGATACCTGATGTCGCTCATAAGATTGACGGGCGTCAGCAAACGCTATGCGTTGGACGCGAACGAAGTCGCCGCGCTCGACGACGTTTCGCTCTCGGTGGAGGGCGGAGAGCGGGTCGCTATCGTCGGCGCCTCCGGCTCCGGAAAGTCGACGCTACTCCACCTTATCGGCTGTCTCGACACGCCCACGTCGGGCGACTACAGGTTGAAAGGTCGAAACGTCTCGGGGCTCGATGGCCGGGGCCTGGCCCACATCCGCAACGAGGAGATCGGGTTCGTGTTCCAGAGCTTCCACCTCCTACCCCGGTCGACGGCACTCGCCAATGTCATGCAGCCCCTTGTCTATCGCGGCGCCCCACGTGCGGAGCGGCGGCGGCTCGCTCTCGCCGCACTGGCTCGAGTCGGCCTCGCAGACCGAGCCGAGCACTTCCCCGCACAACTCTCCGGCGGACAGCGGCAACGTGTCGCCATCGCCCGCGCGGTCGTCACGCAACCGTCCATACTGCTGGCCGACGAACCGACCGGGAACCTCGACTCCGCCGCCACCCTCCAGGTGATGGACCTTTTCGACACGCTTCATTCCGGCCGTCAGACCATCCTCATCGTCACCCACGACACGGATATCGCTGCCCGGTGCGACCGTATCGTCGGGTTGACGGACGGGCGGGTCGTGCAGGACCGCCGCGCCTGAGGGACGTTCTCTCCAGTGACGATCCTCCCGATCTCCGCCTCGGTCTTCACGGACTGCTTCCGCTCCGCGATGGCGTCCATCGCCGCGCACCGGCTGCGCAGCGCGCTCTCCGGGCTCGGGGTCGTCATCGGCGTCGCCTCGATCGTGGCCGTGATCACGTTGCTGCACGGTCTGCAGACCACCATCTCGGCGCAGTTCGCAGACCTCGGCGGCGGTAGCCTCGCCATCAGCGCGTTCACGCCGCTCGACCAGGCCCTGCAGGGCCGCTTCGCCAAGCTCACGACCGAGGATCTCGCTCTGATCGCCGCCCGCGTCGAGGGCGTAAGGCACATCACTCCTCTCGTGGCGACCTACGAGGAGGTGCGCTACGGACCGAGCTCGACCGTGGCCCAGGTCCGAGGCACCACGCACAGTTACCCGGACGTCTACGACAGTTTCCCGAGCCAGGGCCGGTTCCTGTCACCGGCCGATGACCGCAAGCGGCGGCGTGTCTGCGTAATCGGTGACAAAACCCGGGAGACCTTGGGCCTGGACCATGGCGGCCGTAGCGTGATCGGCGAGTACATCGGGCTCGCGGGAGGGTGGTGCAAGGTCGTGGGCGTCATGGAGCGGAAAGGGGAACCATTCGGAATGAGTCGCGACGATCAGGTCGTTCTCCCTTTCCAGACGCTGCGCAGCTTGGCCGGCGGACCCGAGAGCCTTGATCTGCGGATCCACCTCACGGTGTCGGACCCCGCACGACGCGCCACGGTCGCCGGACAGATCAGGACCCTGCTGCGGCGCGCCCACGACCTCGGGCCCGCCGCCGAGGA
>VXNE01000574.1 GCA_009840715.1 Gammaproteobacteria bacterium | reverse complement strand
GGCGTGATCCCACTGGGCAAGGGACTCAAGGAGCGGGCGCTGCTGAAGGCGTTCCGCGAGGCGTCGCCGTGGCGCTACGTCATCGTGGCCGCGATCCGCTCGCCCGCCCTCCTCGGCGCGGTGGTCGTGTACACCCTGGCGCTGCGCCTGTTCGGGGTCGAGGCGACGTTCTTCGACATGCTGGGCGTGCTGCCGGTGATCTTTTTCGCCGCCGCGATCCCGACCCCCATGCGCGCGGCCGCCATCACGATCTGGGTCGTGCTCTACCCGGACAACGCCGCCCAACTCTCGGCCTTCGGGCTCGTCATGCACAACTTCTTCATCTTCTTCAACGCGGCGATCGGCCTGATGTTCCTGCGTCGCGCCAACCGCGAACTGTTCGGGTAGTCGTCGATGCGAACCGTAATCTGCGAAGCCTTCGGGCCCCCCGCCTCCCTCCGGGAAGTCGACGTCGAACGCCCGGTGCCCGGGCGGCGGGAAGTGCTCGCGCGCGTCGAGGCGACGGGCATCGGGTTCGTCGACGGGCTGACGATCCAGGGGAAGTACCAGGTCAAGCCCTGGCTGCCCCACTATCCCGGCAGCGAGTTCGCCGGGACTGTGGAGGCCATCGGTGACGACGTCACCGAGTTCGCGCCGGGCGACGCGGTGTTCGGCACGGCCAACGGTGCCCTCGCGGACTACGTGTGTACTGGAACCGGCCGCTGCCACCGCACGCCGGCCGGACTCGGCGCTGCCCAAGCGGCGAGCCTGTACACCAACTACCTCACCGCCGTGTTCGGTCTGCGGGACCGCGGCCACCTGCGCTCCGGCGAGACGCTGTTGGTGCTGGGGGCCGCCGGGGGTGTCGGCACCGCGGCCATCGCGGTCGCGAAAGCCATGGGCGCACGCGTCATCGGCGCAGCATCCACGCCCGACAAGCGGGCCACGGCCGAGGCCGCCGGCGCGGACGCCACGGTCGACTACTCCCGGGACGACTGGCGAGATGCTCTGCGAGCGGTCACGCCAGAGGGCTTGAATGTCGTCTACGACCCGGTCGGTGGCGACGTCGCCGAGCCGGCGTTCCGCTCGCTCGCTCCGGGCGGCCGGTTTCTCGTGGTGGGGTTCGCCAGCGGCACCATCCCGCGGCTGCCGCTCAACCTGGCCCTGCTGAAGCGTTCCGCCGTCGTGGGGGTCGACTGGGGCGGAGAGGTTCGCGCACGTCCCGGGATGAACGCCGAACTCGCCGCCACGCTGATCGAATGGATCGAGGAGGACAGGCTCCGGGTCGCGCCGGTCACCGAGCGCCCGGCAAGCGAGTACGTACGGGCACTCGAGGATCAGCTCGCCGGCCGTATCCTAGGCAAGCTCGTACTGGCGCGTTGACGGCTGGAGGTCCTCAAATCATGACCCATCGCAGAGCGCTCCCGTGGCTGCTGGCCCTCGCCCTCGGTTTTGCGGCCAACGCGGCGGACCCCACCCGCATGAACGTCCTGTTCATCATCGCCGACGACCTGAACGTCGCGCTCGGCAGTTACGCGGGCTCCACGCCGCGGCCCAACTACGCCACCGCGAAGACGCCCAACCTCGATCGGCTCGCGGCGGAGGGCGTCCGGTTCGATCGCGCCTACGTGCAGAACCCATTGTGCAATCCATCGCGCGCGTCCTTGCTGAGCGGGCTGCGCCCGACGTCCACGGACGTCCATGACGGCCAGACCTGGCCGCGGCACCGGATCGGCGACAACCTGGCGATGCTCCCCGAACACTTCGCCGCGCACGGCTACTTCACCGGCCGGGTGGGCAAGATCGGGCACAACCGCTTCGAGCACGCGATCCGCTGGGACGTCTCGCGCTACGCCCTGTCGCGGGAACCGGCGCGCCGCCATCACGGTCCCGGCTACCTGCCGGGGGTCGACCTTTCCACCGTGCGCGACAACACCTGGACCGAAGGGTCCGAGAACGGCATGTCGCGCGCGGAAGTGCTCGCTCCGCTAGGACGGCCGGCGGGCCTGCCCCTGTCCTGGCGCGCCACGCGCGAGTCGCCGCGCATGACGCCCGACGGCACGACGGCCACGCGGATCATCGAGCTCCTGGCCGATCAACGGGAGGAGCCCTTCTTCATCGCCGCCGGCTTCCACAAGCCCCACCAGCCGTGGGTCGGGCCGGTGGAGTTCTTCGAGCAGCACTCCGTCGACGAGATCGAACTGCCGCCGGCGCTGGACGGCGACCTCGACGACGTCCCGGAACCGGGCTGGCAGATTCGCCCCGATGACGCGGCGCACAGCGACCGGCAACGGCGCCAGGCGATCGCCGCCTACCATGCGATGGTCACCATGATCGACTCGTACGTCGGGCAGCTCCTCGACGCGCTCGAGGAACTGGAACTCGCGGACTCGACGATCGTGACCTTTACCAGCGACCACGGCTTCCTGCTGAACGAACACCTCGGTCTCTGGCGCAAGACGCAGCAGTTCGAGGAGTCGACGCGCGTACCGCTCATCGTCCGCGTGCCGGGTACGGCCCACGCCGGCGAGGCCGTCCAGGGTTTCGTGGAACTGGTGGATCTCTACCCCACGCTGCTCGACCTCTGCGGTCTCCCGCTCCCGGCGCATGCACTCGAGGGCACCAGCTTCCGTCCCGTGCTCGAGGACCCGGAACGGCCGTGGAAGACCGCCGCCTTCTCGGAGTCCCGGCGCGAGGACTACCACGGACACTCGATCCGCACCGAGGCGTACCGCTACACCGAGTGGGCGCCGCTCGACGGCGAACGGGCGGTGCTTCGCGAGTACTACGAGCTGGGAGACGATCCCGGCGAGTTCAGGAACCTGGCGGCCGACCCCGCGCAAGCGGCGGCCGTCGAGGCGGCATCCCTGCGCCTGCACGCCGGTTGGCGCGGCGCGCTCCCCGAGTCCATCTGAGGAGTAACGAACGCATGAAGAAAGCCACGATCGCCCTGCTTGCATCCACGCTCACCACGGCCGCGTGGGCCGTCGAAGGCCCCGAGCGCCAGGCGTGGTTCGGGGACACCCACATCCACACCGCGTTCTCGATGGACGCGTTCATGGCCATGAACGTGCGCACCACGCCGGACGACGCCTACGAATTCGCGAAGGGCAAGGCGATCCCGCACCCGGACGGCAGCACGCTCCAGATCTCTCATGCGCTCGATTTCCTGATGGTGAGCGACCACGCCGAATACCTCGGCGTCCACCAGGCGCAACTCGACCCGACGAGCCCCACCTACGGCCATTCCGACGCCGACGCGCTTACCCCCGTATCCTCGTCCCTCGCGGACGTCCTCGACAGCATCCGCCGGCTGGCCGCCGTGGATCACGAACTGCTGGGGGCCGACGTGATCGCCGACGCCTGGCGAAAGATCGTCGCCGCCGCCGAGCGCCACAACGACCCGGGGACGTTCACGACCTTCAGCGGATACGAGTACACGCTCTCGGTCGGCGGCCGCCACCTGCATCGCAACGTGGTATTCCGGGGCGACGCGCCCGAGCGTCCGTTCAGCGCCCGCGACTCGGACGACCCGGAAGACCTGTGGACCTGGCTGGACGCGCAGCGCGAGCAGGGCCTCGAGGGCCTCGCCATCCCCCACAACATGAACCAGAGCGACGGGCTCGCCTTCATGGAGACCACCTGGAAGGGCATCCCCATCGACGCCGCCTGGGCCGAGAAACGCATGCGCAACGAGCCGATCGCAGAGATCTCCCAGCAGAAGGGCACGTCCGAGACACACCCGTCGCTCTCCCCGAACGACGAGTGGGCCGACTTCCAGATCGTCCAGTACTACCTGAACCGCCGCGAGAACACGGACCCGATCTCGGTGTTCAAGGGCGGCTACTGGCGCGGCGCCCTGCTCACCGGGCTCGAGATGCAGGAACGCGGCGGCTTCAACCCCTACCAGCTCGGTGCGATCGGCGCTTCCGACAGCCACGTGTCCGCAGCGCCGATCGAGGAAGACAACCACTTCAGCGGCAACCCAAACACGCCCTTCTCGAGGGGCTCGGCGTACCTGAACCACGCGGACCCCGACGCGAGCTGGGAAGGCTTCTGGACGCCCCGCCAGGCGACCCACGGCACCGGCGGCCTCGCCGGCGTGTGGGCGGACGCGAACACGCGCGAGGCGCTCTACGACGCCATGCGGCGACGCGAAACGTTCGCCACCTCCGGACCGCGCATCCGGGTCCGACTCTTCGGCGGCTTCGCGCTGCCCGACGGCATCTCGGACGCGTCGGACTGGGTCGAGCTCGCTTACGCGCACGGCGTGCCGATGGGCGGCATGCTGCCGGACGCCGGCGAAGGCGCGCCGAGCTTCCTCGCGTGGGCGGCCCGCGACTCCCACGAGGGCTGGCTGCAGCGCTTGCAGATCGTCAAGGGCTGGGTCGAGGACGGCGAAGCGAGGGAGCAGGTCTACGACGTCGCCTGCTCGGACGGCGGCAGTCCGGATCCCGCGACGCATCGCTGCCCGGACAACGACGCACGGGTGAACCTGGCCGACTGCAGCATCACGCGGGACAAGGGCGCCGTCGAACTGGCGACCGTCTGGCGGGACCCCGCGTTCGAAGCCGACCAGCAGGCGTTCTACTACGCCCGCGTGCTCGAGAACCCGAGCTGCCGCTGGTCCACCTGGGACGCCCTGCGGCTAGGCATAGCGCCCAACCCCTTCCTCCCGGCGACCCACCAGGAACGCGCCTGGAGCTCGCCCATCTGGTACGACCCCGGAGCTTGACCCTCGCGCCGTCCTCGTGTCTCATTCGGCGGTTGGAGAGAGGAGACCTCTATGAAACCTGACCAGCCGTCGCCAGGCGGCCGCGCCCTTGTGTGCGCCGCTGCCTTCCTGCTCGCCTTGCCAACAACGCAGGTGGCGCTCGCCGAGGACGACGACGATGCCCTCATCGAGGAGGTCGTCGTCACCGGTATCCGCGGGAGCATCCGCCAGTCCATCGACATGAAGCGCGACGCCGACAACATCGTCGACGCGCTCGTCGCCGAGGACATCGGCAAGTTCCCGGACCAGAACCTCGCCGAATCGCTGCAGCGCGTGCCCGGCGTCGCCATCGACCGGGTCCGCGGCGAGGGCTCGCAGATCTCGATCCGCGGCCTCGGTCCGCAGTTCGTGCGCGTCCAGGTCAACGGCCGCAGCGCCCTCTCCGGCGCGGGCGGTTCCTTCGCCGGCGCCATCGGCGGGCTGACCGGCGACCGCGCCTTCCGCTTCGAGGGGATGCAGGCCGAACTCGTGCAGGCCGTCGAGGTCTACAAGTCGGCCCAGGCCAACCTGCTCGAGGGCGGCATGGGCGGCACCGTCAACATTCGCACGCGCCGCCCGTTCGACAACGGCGGCCAGCGGATCCTGGCCGGCAACGCTTTCGTGACCGACGACGACTTGGCCGACGACAACGGCTACCGCGCCGCCGGCGTCTGGAGCGACACGTTCGCCGACAACACGTTCGGCGTCCTCGTCAGCGTCGCGGCCGACGACCGCACGACCCGCGAGGACTGGTTCAACATCCCGGACTACGAACCGAAGATCTTCATCAACGCCGTCGACGAGAACGGCATTCCGCTACGCGACCGCGGCTGCACCCTGCCCGGTGTGGTCAACCCCAACGTTGGTTGCGGCTACACCGGCGGCAACGTCCGCATGGGCATCGTGATCGAGGAGAAGCAGCGCCTCAACGTCTCGTCGGCGCTGCAGTGGCGCCCGAACGAGGACCTCGAGATCACGCTCGACCTCTTGCACTCGGAACTCCAGCGCGAGTACACCGACTACCAGAACCCCCTGCGCACGCAGGCCGGGCTCGCCGGGCGCGCCACCGAGGTGCACCTGAACGACAACGACGTCACCACGTACTTCGCGACCACGGGCTCGCGGCCACGGCCGTTCCCGCGTGACTTCGACACGGAGACCGAGCAGCAGCAGTTCGCCGTGAACCTCAAGTTCACGCCGACCGAGCGGCTCGAGTTCAACGTCGACCTGTCGCACGCCACCGGGGACGTGGACGAGATCCAGACGACCACCTACTACGACATCGCCGGGGGCGCGCCCGCGACCTACGACATCAACAACAGCTACATCCCCAAGATCTCCGTCGACGCCGACCTGTCGGACCCGAACGTGTACACGTTCTCGTTCTTCCAGGACCAGGTGAACCTCTCGGAGGACGAGGAGACGCAGTTCCG
>VXNE01000264.1 GCA_009840715.1 Gammaproteobacteria bacterium | reverse complement strand
GCCTACAGGTTTATCTACCTCACCCCCACAACCCCCCCCCCCGGGCCCACGGGCGGTACGGGCTGGGTCGGCAGCATCGCCACGCACATCTACCTGGCGGCGGACAAGGAAAACCGCTTCGCGCTGCCGAACACGCGGTTTCTCATTCACCAGCCGGCCGGCGGGTTCGGCGGGGACGCGTCGGACATCGAGATCCACGCGCGGGAGATCGTCAAGACGCGGGAGCGGATCAACCAGATCATCGCCGAACAGACCGGCCAGCCCCTCGACAAGGTGCAGCACGACACCGACCGCGACTACTGGATGAGCGCCGAGGAGTCCGTGGAGTACGGGCTGGTCGGACGCATCATCGAGTCGGTGGCGGACCTCCCCGGCTGACCGTCGCGCCTGGACGGCGCATGGCGGAGGAACTCCGCATCCGCGTCGACGTCGGCCCCGTGCCGGACGTCGGCGCACTCCTTGTGCGCGCGCGGGAGCCCATCGCGACGCTGGTGTTCGGCCACGGCGCCGGCGCGGACATGCGCCACGCGACCATGGAAGCGATCGCGCAGGCGTTCGCGGCCGCGGGGATCTCGACCCTGCGCTTCAACTTCCCGTTCAAGGAACTGGGGAAATCACGCGTGGACTCGAAGGACACGGCGGTCGCCACGGTCGCCGCCGCCCTGGCGTGCGCGAAGGACATCTGCGACGGGCCGTACTACCTGGGCGGGCACAGTTTCGGCGGCCGCATGGCGACGCACGCCGTGGTCGATCTCCAACTCAGCGTGGCCGGCTTCATCTTCGGCGCGTTTCCCCTGCACCTCGCCGGCAAGCCCTCCACCCACCGCGCGGACCACATGGACGCGATCGAGGCGCCGATGCTCTTCCTCTCCGGCACCCGGGACGCGCTCGCGCTTCCGGAACTCCTGACCCAGGTCGTCGACCGCCTCGGCGCGACCCTGCGCTGGCTCGACACCGCGGACCACGGCTACAAGGTGCTGAAGCGCACGCGCACGCGGACCGACGACGTGTTCACGGAAATGGCCGGGTATGCGAGGGAGTTCGTGCTGGGCGGATGACAGTCACTTGCATCGCCGGGTCGAGGCCAATGGGCCACAATCCTTCCCGGCTGAACTCTGGAGGCAACCCCCCATGACGCGACCCGATGCGCATCTGCCTGGCAGGCTTGGCAACCCGGACCTGACGATCGCGACGGACCCGCGCCTCGACCCGCGCGTGCTCGCGACGCTTGAAGGCGGACTCGGAGAACTCGCGCAGGCCCCTCCGGTCGGACCCGATGCGCCCCTGGCGGACATCCTGGCGTTCATCGCGGAGTTCGAGGCCGAAGGCGCCGCGATGGACGAAGGCTACGCGGACCTGCCGCCCGTGGAGGGTGTGATCCGGCGCACGGAAGTGATCGAGGGCGTCGATGGCAACGCGATCACGCTCCACATCGTGCAGCCCGCTGAGCGGCAGGGACCGGTCCCGGGCATCGTGCACACGCACGGCGGGGGCATGTGCTTCTTCTCTGCCGAGGAGGCGCCCTACGTCCGCTGGCGGGACGAACTGGCCGCGACGGGACTGGTCGTGGTCGGCGTCGACTTCCGCAACGCGGCCGGCAAGATGGGCGTGCATCCGTTTCCGGCGAGTCTCAACGACTGCGCCAGCGGCACGCGCTGGACGTACCGGAACCGGGAGGCGCTCGGCGTCTCGCATCTCGTGGTCTCCGGCGAATCGGGAGGCGGCAACCTCAGTCTCGCCACGGCGCTCAAGGCGCTTCGCGAGGGCTGGATCGGCGAGATCGCCGGGGTGTACGCGTGCTGCCCGTACATCGCGGGCGAGTATCACCCGCCGCTGCCCGAGCTGGTCTCCTGGCGGGAGAACGGCGGCTACATGATGAACGAGGTGATGGGCAAGGTGACGTCCAGGGCCTACGATCCGGGCGGCGAGAACGCCAGGAACCCGCTTGCCTGGCCCTATCACGCGACGCGCGACGATCTCGTCGGGTTGCCGCCGCACGTGGTCTCCGTCAACGAACTCGACCCGCTGCGGGACGAGGGCCTCATCTACGCGCGCAAGCTCATGGCGGCCGGCGTGCCGACCATGAGCCGCACCGTCAACGGCACCGCCCACGGCGGCGACACGGTGACGCCGCAGGTGCAGCCGGAAGCCTACTACGCGACCATCCGGGACGTGCACGGATTCGCCCGCGCGCTGTAGTCCGATCGGCGGCCTTCGTCCGGGGCGGGGCAAGGTAGCCGACGCTCTCGGGAGCGGATCGGCAGACCGCGTCTCGCGCCGAGAGGCGGGATACTGTATATTCGGACAGTTTTCGGAGATCCAGCATGGCGGAACACAGCTCCATCGAGTGGACGAACGCGACCTGGAACCCGGTGACTGGCTGCACCAAGCTGAGTGCGGGGTGCGACAACTGCTACGCGGAGCGATTCTCCGAGCGGTTTCGGGGAGTACTTGGCCATCCCTTCGAGCCGGGCTTCGATCTCACGTTACGTCCGGAGCGCCTGCTTCACCCGATCGGCTGGCGCAAGCCCAAGCTGATTTTCGTCAACTCCATGAGCGACCTGTTCCACAAGGACATCCCCATCGACTTCGTGGAGAGGGTCTTCCAAACCATGGAGAGGGCGGATTGGCACGTCTTCCAGGTCCTCACGAAGCGCAGTTCCCTGATGCGGGACTTCGTGAACCGGCGCTATGGGAAAGGTGGTGCGCCCGGCCACATCTGGTTGGGCGTCTCCATCGAGAACGCATCGACACTGGGCCGACTGCGGCACTTGAAGCAGACGGACGCCGTGGTCCGATTCGTCTCCTTTGAGCCTTTGCTGGGCCCGTTGGCCGCTGTCGATCTGACCGGGATCGACTGGGTCATTGTCGGCGGGGAAAGCGGGCCGAGGGCTCGTGGAATAGAGAAGGACTGGGTCCGGGATATTCGGGATCAATGCCAGGGGCAGCAGACCGCCTTCTTCTTCAAGCAGTGGGGCGGGCGGACGCCCAAGTCAGGGGGCAACCAACTCGACGGTCGACAGTGGCTGGAGTACCCGGCGGTTCATCGGCGGGATCGGCGTTGCGAGAGGTGAAGGTCGTAAAGGAAACTGGAGGAAGACATGGATGTCTGGCCTTGGGCGAGAGAGAAACTGGATTGCCTTCGGAAGTACCTTGAGGCCTACACGACGATTCTCAGTCGCCGGCACTTCCGGGGCTACTTCTACATCGACGCTTTCGCCGGACCCGGATCGCTGAAGCTGCGCCAAGAGAGAGCGGGGGATCCGGGACAGCGTGCACTGTTGCAGGTGGCCGAGCACGCCGCCCGCGACAAGGGCGAAGAAGAGTACATCTCAGGCTCGCCGAGGGTAGCCCTCGAACTCGAACGGCCGTTCACCCACTACGTCTTCATCGAGCTGGATCCGTCGAGGCGTTCATCAACTTTCCCGTCGGCATGGCGATTCAGCGACTGCTGAAACGCAGTGGCGCCTTCACCGCGAACGAGCGGGAGAAGCTGGATGCGTACTTCGGGACATCAGAGTGGTTCGACCTGCTCTATCGGAGACGCGAGAACCTGTTCGGAGAAGACTCCACGGAGAAGGTGCGCAAGGCGGGAGATGTCCTCGTGGGCTGGTATCGCGATCGACTGAGAGACGCGTTCGGCTACGTAAGCGAGGCTCGCGAAGTACAGAACACGAGGGGTGCCCCGCTGTACTACCTCATCTTCGCCGGTCCGAACCGAACGGGAGCGCGAATCGCAAACCATGTGCTCAAGCAGGGTGCTCGTCGCGTGGCATGACTGCCAACCAGCACCGTTGGCAATCGCGCAGTTCGAAACCGAGCGCGCCATGACCGCCTTCGTCCCGGGAGGGGCAAGGCGGCATAATGGCGCCTTTCGGTCAGCCGGAGCGCGCACAACATGAAACTGGTCACCTTCACGCACGGGGATCGGACCCGCATCGGGGCGGTCGTGGGAGAACTCGTGGTCGATCTGTCCGCGGCGGCTCCGGAATTGCCCACGGACATGGTCGACTTCCTGGCGGCGGGCGACGCGGCGATGGAACGGGCGCGCGAGGCGCAGACCGACGCGGACCATGCGCTCGCCCTGAACGACGTGGAACTGCTGGCCCCGGTGCCGCGCCCAGGCAAGATCCTCGCCATCGGCCTGAACTACCGTGACCACATCGAGGAGACCGGGGCGAAGCCGCCGAAGACCCAGATCTGGTTCAACAAGCAGACGACGGCGACCAACGCCCCGTACGGGTCCATCGCGCTGCCGTCGGTTTCGAGCTACCTCGACTACGAGGGCGAACTGGTCTTCGTCATCGGCAAGCGCGGCAAGCACGTTCCGAGGGAGCGCGCCCACGAGATCATCGCCGGGTACTGCTGCGGCAACGACGTGAGCGTCCGCGACTGGCAGCGCGCCGCGCCGACGATGCAGATCGGCAAATCCTTCGACACCCATGCGCCGTTCGGGCCCTGGATCGTGACGTCCGACGAGATCGGCGATCCGCACACCCTGGGCCTGCGCACGCTCGTCAACGGCGACACCCGCCAGGACTCGAACACCGAGCATCTCGTCTTCGACTGCTTCGACCAGGTCGCGCACCTGACGCAGGCCTTCACCCTGGAGCCCGGCGACGTCATCTACACCGGCACCTCGTCGGGCGTCGCCCTGGCGATGAAGCCGCCGGCGTGGCTCGAGGTGGGCGATGTCGTCCGTATCGAGATCGACCGGATCGGCCACATCGAGCACACCATCGCGCCTGAGGAGGCAGCGACGGTCGTCGGCTGAACGGGGCCCCGGTCAGTTCTCGAGAACGGCCCGCTCCAGCGCAAAGACGTGGGCGTCCCGGGCGCCCAGTGCGCGTAAGGCGTCGGCCAGTTCGACCAGGTAGTCGACGTTGTTCCCGCTCGGCCCCGCGGAGCGGCGGATCTGGCGGGCCATCTCCTCCATGGGCGCGTCACCGAGGAAGGCGTGATTGCCGACCGGAGCGATGTAGACGACGCCGTCCGCGATTTCGGTTCCGTCCAGGGTCAGCGAGACCGCCACCCGCTCGTAGCCGTTTTTCTCCCGGTAGTCGAGGTGATCGAAGACGGCGTGCTCGATGCGGTACGCCATGCCGATACAAGTCTCGCCGGGCGCAGGGACGAGGGTGACGACGCGTCCCGGCGCGTCGGGCACGCCGCGGTGGTCGTGCGACCCCTGCCAGAACCTGCGCGCCCAACCCGTGACGGTGGCGGGTCGACGTTCGAGGAACGGGAAGTCCGGCCGCCAGATCAGCGACCCGTAGCCGAACACCCAGACGGGCGCCTGTGCGCTGCCGTCTTCCGTCGCGGAACCCACGCGGCGCTCAGGCGTAGATCGCGAGTTCGGCGCGCTCCCGGTCCTCGCACGGGTCGGGAGTCGCGCCCTGTCGCGCTATCTCCGCGACGTACTGCGCCGGCAGACCCGCTTCCCGCGCCCCCGCGAGCACGTGTTCCAGGTACCAGGAGTACGGGCGCAGGGACGGATCGATCCGGATCGCGCAGTACGTGAAGGCGCGCTCGATGTCGCCGGCCGGCCCCTCCACCTCGACCTGCGCCTTGCGATAGCCCCAGCCCAGCCCCTCGATCCGGTCGAGAGGCGCCTCGTCCGCGGGATCGAGGTCGTACAGGACGCCGACAACGCGGTCCGCGGCGTCGCCGGTGCGGAAGGCGTCGCACTTGCCCGACCCGTCCTTGCCGACCTTGTGGAAGCGCAGGGCGAACCCGGGCAGCGCGTAGACGCCGATCGGCCGGGCGCCATGCGTCCGCGCCCGCAGCCGCTTCGAGGACATGTTGGAACCGTACGCGAAGTACTTCATGTCCCGCCGGGCGTTGCGATCAGGCGAGCCCCTTCGAGACCTCGAACGCACGGGCGGCGGCCGTACGCAGGCCGCCCTCGGCGAGGTAGTCCGCCGCCGTCAGCGCCAGCGCCTTCGCGCCGTCGAGCGCCGCCCGGTCGCCGAGGTCCGAGGCCGCCCACTTCGCGAACTCGGGGTTGTGGATCACGACGTGCGGCGGCGCGGCCGCCAGGATGGGATGGATGGACGGCACGCGGTGGCTGACGTTGCCCATGTCCGTGCTGCCGCTGCCGAATCGCTGGCGGTCGAGGGGCTCGAACGTGCGGCCGAGTCCTTCGGCGTGTCGCTGGAAGCGCTCGGCGAGCGGTT
>VXNE01000216.1 GCA_009840715.1 Gammaproteobacteria bacterium | reverse complement strand
TTGTGTATAAGTGTCTGGCTGTTCCGGGAGGTGGGTTCCATCGAGGTGCAGGCCGCCATGGCGGGGGCCCGCGAGCTGTGGCCCGACGGCTCGACGACGGTGACCATCATCGCGCTCCTGCTGCTCGGCGGCGCGGTGGGCAAGTCCGCCCAGGTGCCATTGCAGACCTGGCTGCCGGACGCGATGGCGGGCCCGACGCCCGTCTCCGCGCTCATCCACGCGGCCACGATGGTGACGGCCGGCGTGTACCTCATCGCACGCACGCACGACCTCTTCCTGCTCTCGCCCACCGCCCAGTTCGCCGTGGCCGCGGTGGGGCTCGTGACGCTCTTCATCTCGTCGTTCACGGCGCTCACCCAGCGCGACATCAAGCGCGTGCTCGCCTACTCGACCATGAGCCAGATCGGCTACATGTTCCTGGCCCTCGGGGTCGGCGCCTGGTCGGCGGCAATCTTCCACCTGATGACGCACGCCTTCTTCAAGGCCCTGCTCTTCCTCGCATCCGGCTCGGTGATCCTGGCTCTCCACCACGAGCAGGACATGTTCCGGATGGGCGGGCTGTGGAAGAAGCTGCCCATCCCGTTCGCCAGCATGCTGATCGGGTCCGTCGCGCTGGCCGCGCTGCCGTTCACCTCGGGTTTCTACAGCAAGGACGCCATCGTGCTCGCGAGCTTCGAGTACGGGAGCTTCTTCTGGGCTGGCGCCGCCATCGCCGCGTTCATGACGGCGCTCTACACGACCCGCATGATGGTCATCACGTTCTTCGGCGAGACGAAGACGGAACCCCACGACCACTCGCACATCAACATGTGGGGACCGCTCCTGGTGCTCGCCGCCCTCGCCGTCGGCGGCGGCTGGTACGGCCTCGAAGCGGTGGCCTCCGTGCTGCCCGACGGCGGCGTCGGCGAGCAGGACCATTTCACGACGGTGGCCATCCTCACCATGGCGGCGCCGTTCCTCTGAATTGTCATCGGTTACCTCATCTTCCACGGCCTCCAACTCAAGTTCGACCGGCTCGTGAAATCCCAGGCCGGCGACGCGACGCGGCGGTTCTGGTTCGGCGGCTGGGGCTTCGACGCCCTCTATGACCGCGTGTTCGTCGGGCCGTTCGTCTGGTTCGCGCGCATCAACAAGCGCGACGGCGTCGACTTCGTCTACACGGCGGCCGCCGGCATCACCCGGGGCTTCCACCACGTGGTCGCCCTGACCCAAAGCGGACACCTGCGCTGGTACGCCGCCAACATGGCCATCGGCCTGCTGGTCGCGTTCGCGATCGTCCTGGTAGTGCTCGCGTGAACATCCTCGCGCTCATCCTCTTCCTGCTGCTCGGCGGCGTGGTCGCGTGGGCCTCGGAGCGCGTGCATCCGAACGCGCCGCGCTGGGTCGGACTGCTCACGTTCGTCGCGGCCGGGCTCTATCTCGCCAACGCCTGGGCGGGCGGCTACGCCTACGCGAACCAGTACATCGAGTGGATCCCGCGCTTCGGCATCCACGTCATCCTGTCGATGGACGGGCTGTCGCTCATGCTGGTGGCCCTGACGCTGTTTCTCGGCATCGTCGCGGTCGTCTCCTCCTGGACGGAGACCGAGCGGAGCCACGGGTTCTTCCAGTTCAACATCCTGTGGGTGATGGCGGGCGTGGTCGGGGTCTTCACCGCCTTCGACCTGTTCCTCTTCTTCTTCTTCTGGGAAGTCATGCTGATTCCCATGTACTTCCTGATCGCGATCTGGGGACACGAGGCGCGCGCCTACGCGGCCATGAAGTTCTTCCTCTTCACCCAGATCAGCGGGCTCCTGATGCTGTTCGCCATCCTGGCGCTGGTGTACTTCCACTACGCCGCCACGGGGCTCCTGACGTTCAACTACCACGACCTGCTCGGCGCAGAACTGTCGCGGGACGTCGCGTTCGCGCTGATGCTCGGGTTCTTCGTGGCCTTCGTGGTGAAGCTCCCCGGCGTGCCGTTCCACACCTGGCTGCCGGACGCGCACACCCAGGCGCCCACCGCGGGCAGCGTGATCCTGGCCGGAATCCTGCTCAAGACCGGCGCCTACGGACTGATCCGGTTCGTCGTGCCGCTCTTCCCCGAGGCCTCCGCGGACTTCGCCTGGTGGGCGATGTTCCTCGGCGCGCTCAGCATCCTGTACGGCGGCTACATGGCGTACAGCCAGTCGGACTTCAAGCGCCTGGTCGCCTACAGCTCGGTCGCGCACATGGGCTTCGTGCTGCTGGGCGTGTTCGCGTTCCACGAGGTGGACGGGGTCCTGGTGACCAACGAACTCGGCATGCAGGGCGCCATCGTGACCATGATCGCCCACGGCTTCTCCACCGCGGCGCTCTTCATGATGGCCGGGGCCCTGCAGGAGCGGCTGCACACGCGCGAGATGTCCCGCATGGGCGGGCTGTGGGTGCGTGCGCCGCGCATGGGCGTCATGACCATGTTCTTCGTGATCGCCTCGGTCGGCATGCCGGGACTCGGCAACTTCATCGGCGAGTTCCTGGTCCTCCTGGGCGCGTTCAAGGCGAGCATCCCGCTCACGATTGCGGGGGCCCTCGGCGTGGTCGTCGCCGCCGTGTACGGGCTGGTCCTGCTGCAACGCGCGTTCCAGGGCACGCCGAACCCGGACATCCCCGTGATGCGCGACTTCGGCTGGCGCGAAATGAGCGTGATGGTGCTGATGATGGTCGCCCTCGTCTGGATCGGCGTCTATCCGCAACCGCTGCTCGACCTGTCCGGCCCCGTGATCGAGCTGCTCTGGGAGGCTCCATGAGCGCCGCCGCCTGGAGCGCCCTGCTCCCCTACCTCGTGCTGACCGGCGCCCTGCTGGTGCTGCTGCTCGTCGTCTCGTTCCGCCGCGGCCACGCGCTGGCGATGTGGCTCACCGTCGCCGCACTGGTCGCCACGCTCGCGACGCTGCCCGGGTCGAACGCCGCGGGAGCGCAGAGCATCGACGGTTTCCTCACCATCGACGCCTTCGCGAACTTCTTCAACGGGCTCTTCGTGCTCACCGCCATCGTGACCGCGCTGCTCGGGTACCGGTACCTCGACGCGCGGGCGTCCCGAGCCCACCGCGAGGAGTTCTACATCCTGCTCCTTTCCGCGACGCTCGGCGCCATGACGATGGCGTCGGCCGCCCACTTCGCCGCGTTCCTGCTCGGCCTCGAGATTGTCTCCATCTCGCTCTACGCGATGATCGCCTACCCGGAGGAGGGCCAGGCCCCGCTCGAGGCCGCGATGAAGTACCTGGTGCTCTCCGGCGTCGCCTCCACAACGATGCTGTTCGGCATGGCCCTCGTCTACGCCGCCGTCGGCACGATGGCCTTCGGCGCGGTCCTGGGCGCGAGTTCGGACCCGCTGCTCATCGCCGGACAGGTCATGATCCTCGCGGCCGTCGCCTTCAAGCTCTCCCTCGTGCCGTTCCACATGTGGACGCCCGACGTCTACCAGGGCGCTCCGGCCCCGGTGACGGGATTCGTCGCCACGGTCTCGAAGGGCGGCGTGCTCGCGGTACTGTTGCGCTACCTCGTGGAGACGGACCTGCTCTCCCACGAGGCGCTGTTCCTGGCCGTCTCGCTCATCGCCATCGTCTCGATGGTCGTCGGCAACGTGCTCGCGCTCCTGCAGGACAATCTGAAGCGCATCCTGGCGTACTCCTCCATCGCCCACATCGGCTACCTGCTCATCGCGGTGCTGGTGGTGTCCGCCCTCGCGACTCCGGCCATGGCCCTCGAGACGGGGATGTTCTACCTGGCGGGGTACTTCCTGATGACCCTCGCGGCGTTCGGGGCGATGACGGTGCTCTCGACGGGCGCGCCCTCCGACACGGAATCGCTGGCCGCCTACGCCGGGCTCTACTGGCGCCGCCCCGTGCTCGCCGCCGTCCTGACCGCCGCCGCGCTCTCGCTCGCCGGCATCCCGCTCACCGTGGGGTTCATCGCGAAGTTCTACCTGTTCGCCGCCGGCATCGAGGCAGAACTCTGGGCGCTCCTCTGGGCCCTCGTGATCGGCAGCGCGATCGGCATCTACTACTACCTGCGCATCGTCTTCAGCATGATCCGCACCCCGGACGACGGGGCCGTCCCGGCAGCGTCCGTCCGGTCGATCGAAGGTATCGCCGCGGCCAGCGTGCTCGGCGCCGCGATTGTCGTGTTCGGGATCTTCCCGACGCCGGTGATCGACGTGGCGCGCGACGCGGTGCGGGCGTTCGGGGGATAGCGCGGCCGAAGGAGCCTGGGCGTAGAATCGGTCCCGAAGCGTCGGAGGGGGACCGACATGACCGAACTATCCTGGCTTGCTCTCTGGGCGGTGCTGTTCGTGGCCCAGCATCTCGGCGTGACGAGCACGGGCCTGCGCGACCGCCTGGTCGGCGCGATGGGCGAGAGGCCGTACCTCGGCGTCTACTCCGTCGTCTCGATCGTGGTGCTCGTCCTGCTCGCGCGGGCGTACAACGCGACCACGCCCGGCGTGCTCCTGTGGCCGACGTTCGAATGGCTGCGCTGGGTCCCGCTGCTGCTCATGCCCGTCGCGCTGCTGCTCGTGATCGGCGGCGTGCTCACCCGCAACCCCAGCTCGGTAGTGGTGCTCGACGACGGCGAGGAGGTGCCGGTAACCGGCGTCATGCGGATCACGCGCCACCCGGTGCAGAGCGGCATCCTGATCTGGGCACTGAGCCACCTCCTCGCGAACGGCGACCTGCCGTCCCTGCTCTTCTTCGGCGCGTTCGCCCTCGTGTCCGGCTGGGGCATGGCCCTCATCGACCGGCGCAAGCAGGGCACCTTCGGCGCGCGCTGGGACGCGTTTTGCGAGGCGACTTCCGTGGTGCCGTTCGCGGCGATCGTCCAGAGCCGTCAGTCGCTCAGGCTCTCCGAAGTGGGCTGGCTCGCTCCCGTCGTCGCCGCGGCGGCGTTCATCGCGCTCTGGTGGGGGCACGTGTGGGTGTCAGGAGTGCCCGTGGGGGTTGGCTGGTAGGGGCGGACTGCGCCCGCGCCTGACGCAGAACAGACGTCGTAGGGGACGCCCTTGTGGCGTCCCGTCTCAGCACCTTGCATGCCGCCGGCACGGGCGGGCACAAGGCCCGCCCCTACACGACGTCGTCCATCACGCCGCCCCGATCACCTCCTCCTGGTCCTTCGGGACGTAGAAGTAAGACCCCGGCATGAAGTCGTAGCCGAGGTCGCCGAGCAAGCGGCGCTGGCGTGGTGTGCAGCGCTGCGCGACGTCCGGGATCGTGTGGTAGTCGTAGCAGCGGACCCAGAGCTGGCAGTAGTTGTAGAGGAGACACCGCCGGCCGCGTCCCGACAGGTTGCGGCTCGGTCCGTGCCACAGGGCGTGCGGGAAGAGGTACACGTCGCCGGCCCTGCCCATGAGCTGCGCGGCGCCGGGCGAGTACGGGGTGATGGTGCGCTCGCCCGGCAACGGGATCGGCCGCATGTGGCTGCCGGGGAACACGGTGAGGTTGCCGCTGTCGGGCTCGGTGACGTCCGTCAGCAAGTACATCGCCTTCATCGCGATCGGCGGGCTCGACTCCGACACGCGGATCGTGCGGAGCGATTCCCCGCCGTCAGTGTGCGTGTAGCAGTGCGAGTCCTCGCCGGAGTGGCGGACGATCGCCTGGGTCATGCTGAGCAGGAGGTTCGGACCCATGATGTCGACGATGTAGTCGAACACCGGCGCCCGGTCGATGAGGTCGATGAAGCCCTGGTGATACGTCAGGAGTTCCCGCCGGTCCATGAAGCCGTCGGGATCGAGGTTCGGCGTGTGGTCCATCCAGCTGTAGTGGCCGATAGGCAGGTCCGGCCGGCGGTCCGGCTCGTAGCCGGGCAGCTTCCGGAAGCGGTCCATCTGGTCGCAGTAGAAGTTGACTTCGTCGGCGTCGAACACCTGCTCGAGGTGCAGGTAGCCGTCCACTTGCCACTGCCTGCGCTGCTCGGGACTCAGGGTCTGCATGGGCCTTCCTCCTTTCGAGTACCCGGGCGAGCTCAGCGAGCGCCGTACGCCGGGTCGATGCGTCGGAGTCGTTCAAGGCGATCTCTGGCGGAAGCCCGATGCATGATGGGAGTCTAAGGGCTTGCGCCGCCGAACGGAACGGCGCTCACGCTCCCCGGCGCAGGTCCGTTGACCGCCCCTCCCGCAGCCGCTAGTGTGCCGTCCCAGAAATAACTAGGCCAATGCGTCTGACTTTGTCGAGGAT
>VXNE01000081.1 GCA_009840715.1 Gammaproteobacteria bacterium | reverse complement strand
CGCGCCGCACGAAACGCCGCCGAAGCCTGTCGACGATGGCGTTCCCGTATTCGTCGAACTGGTCCGACACCGTGATGACGCGTACCTGAACCGGCGCCAGCCAGGTCGGGAACGCCCCGCCGAAGTGCTCGATCAGGAACGCGACCATCCGTTCGTGGGTCGACAGCGGCGCCCGGTGGATGCAATACGGCGTGTGCTCCGCGCCGTCCGCGCCGACGTAGACCAGGCCGAGACGCCCCGGCTGGGCGAAGTCGAGCTGGACCGTGCCGAGCTGCTCCTCGCGACCGGTCACGGTCCGGCACAGGATGTCGATCTTCGGCCCGTAGAAGGCCGCCTCCCCGGGCCCGTCGACGTAGTCAACCTCCATGTCGTCGAGCACCTCGGCCACGATCCCCTCGCAGTACTCCCACGCCTCGGGGTTGTCGACGTACTTCTCGCGGCGCTTGTTGTCGCCCGGGTCCCACCGCGACAGCCGCACGCGGTAGTCCGACAGCCCGAACGCGGCATACCCCTCCGCGTACATCTGCATCACGCCCTTGAACTCGGACCGGATCTGCTCCTCGGTGCAATAGATGTGGGCGTCGTTCATGCACATGCCGCGCACGCGCAACAGCCCGCTGACCGCGCCCGACTCCTCGAACCGGTAGACGTGCCCGTACTCCGCCAGGCGCAGCGGCAACTCCCGGTAGCTGCGCGGGCGCGCCGCGAAGATGCTGTGGTGATGCGGGCAGTTCATCGGCCGCAGCACGTACGCTTCCTTCACCGCCTCACCGTCTTCGCGGTCTTCCCTGAGTTCCATCAGGGGGAACATGTCGTCCGCGTAGTACGGGAGGTGGCCGGACTTCCGGTACAGGTCCGCCCTGGCGAGGTGTGGGGTCGCGACGCGCTCATAGCCCGCGCGGAACTCCAGCTCCTTGGCGAGCTTCTCGAGTTCCTCGCGCAGCACCGCGCCGTTCGGCAGCCAGAGCGGTAGCCCGCGGCCCACCAGTTCGTCCAGGTGGAAGATGTCGAGTTCGCGCCCGAGCTTCTTGTGGTCGCGCTCCTGGGCGAGTTCGAACGCGGCGACGTGCGCGTCGAGGGCCTCTCGCGTCTCGAACGCCCAGGCATAGATGCGCGTCATCATCGCGTTGTCGGAGTTGCCCCGCCAGTAGGCGCCAGCGACGCTGCGGAGCTTGAAGGCGTCCCGCGGGATGTTCCGCGTCGTGTCCACGTGCGGTCCCTCGCACATGTCCAGGAAGGGGCCGTTCCGGTAGAAGGAAAGCCCGCTCAGGTCCTCCCGCGCCAAGAGTTCCTGCGCGTACTCACGCTTGTACGGCTCACCCATCTCATCGATGCGCGCGAGGGACTCGTCCGCACCCAACTCCTCCCGGTAGAAGCGCTGCCCCTGCTTGAGGATCCTGCGCATGCGCCGTTCGATCTCCGGGAAGTCGTCCTCGTTGAGCGGTTCCGAGAGCACGAAGTCGTAGTAGAAGCCGTCCGCGATCGGCGGCCCGAAACCGAGCGTCGAGCCGGGACGCATGTCCAGCACCGCCTGCGCCATCACGTGCGCCAGGCTGTGCCGGATCCGGTAACGGTCGCTGGCGGCGCTCACCCCCCCGCGGTGTTCGCGACTCATGGTCGCCTTCCTGGAAAAAGAAAAAACCCCGGGGGCTCGCGCCTGCCGGGGTTCTCGCACCGGCGGCCGCTGCCCCGGCCGCCTGTCCTCCTTGACACGCTCAGCCGGGCCACCCGGTAGTCCGGGTGGTCGTCGTCATTGCCGTCGTGGATGTGGAGGGTCGCATGGCGAGCGCAATGATAGTGGCGCGGGCACAAAAGGCAACGTTCCGGTGGGCTGCGCGCCCTCCAAGTGCGCTTGCCGGCATCTCCGTGTCAACATGGCGCAAGACCCGGCAAGCGCGAGGAAAGCATGGGCGAGTGGTATCCCAAACGCCGCTTCGGCGACCTGCCGGACGAGACGGCGCGCCATTTCCCGGACCGCGAGGCGCTCGTGTTCGAGGACGAGCGTTACACGTTCGCGCAGCTCCGTGACGAGATCGACCGTGCCGCGAAGGCGCTGATCGTCCTCGGCGTCGAGCGCGGCGACCACGTCTCGCTCTGGCTCAACAACCAGTCGGAGTGGGTCTTCCTGATGTTCGCGCTCGCGAAGGTCGGGGCCGTTCAGGTGCCGGTCAACACCCGGTTCCGCACCGAGGACCTCGAGTACGTGCTGCGCCAGTCCGACAGCGCGATGCTAGTCACGCACGACGTCTCCGGCCCGGTCGACTACCTCGACATGGTGCGGCGGACCGTCGAGCTGCCCGAGAACGGCGACGCGGTGGAGGACGCGGAGTTCCCCATGCTTCGCCGCGTAGTCATCGTCGGCTCCGGCGCGCATCCCGGAACCGCGTCCTGGGAATCCGCCCTGCAACGCGCCGGACAGGTCTCCGACACGCAGCTGGCCGAGCGCGCAGCGGCGGTCGATCCCGACGACCCGGTGTTCATCATGTACACGTCCGGCACGACGGGTTTCCCGAAGGGGGTTGTGCACAGCCATCGGCTCATCCGCAACGTGGCGGAGCGCGCGTTCCGGATGGCGATTACCGAGCGCGACACGATCATAAGCTACCTGCCGCTGTTCCACGCGTTCGGCTACTCCGAGGCGGCCCTGATGTCGATGGTGACGGGCGCCCGTCAGATCCTGACCGCGACCTTCGACCCCGACGACGTCCTCGACCTGATCGACCGCGAGGGAGGGACCGTCGCCCACGGCTTCGAGGCGCACATGCAGGCGCTGTGCGACGCGCAGGAGGCCCGTCCGCGCAACCTCGCGACGCTCCGTACGGGGATATTCGCCGCGGGCATGCGGAGCTCCACACCCATCGCCTACCGGGGCGCCCGCGTGCTGCGTCCCCTCAAGGCGCTGTCGGCGTTCGGCATGACCGAGATGTGGATCGGCGCCGCCCTGTCCGCCCTCGACGACGATCCGCCCCATCGGCTGGAGACCTCGGGCTACCCCGCCCCCGGATACGAGTTCCGCGTCGTGGACCCGGAGACGGAACGCGAGCTTCCCGACGGGACGCCCGGAGAACTGCGCGTGCGGAGCTATGCCCTGATGCAGGGCTACTACCGCAAGCCGGAGGAGACCGCGGCGTCCTACGCCGCCGACGGCTGGTTCCGCACCGGCGACATGGGGGAGCGGCAACCCGACGGCTACATCCGCTTCCTTGGCCGCTTCAAGGACATGCTCAAGGTGGGCGGCGAGAACGTCGATCCGATGGAGGTCGAGGGCCTGCTGCTCGACCAGCCCGCGGTCCGGCAGGTCGCGGTCGTGGGCCTCCCCGACCGGCGCCTGTCGGAAGTGGCGGTTGCGTTCGTCGAACGCCAGCCCGGCGTCGAAGCGGGGGAGGCCGACATTCTCGCGTACTGCCACGGCAGGGTCGCCAGCTTCAAGATCCCGCGCCGCGTGTTCTTCGTCACGGAGTTCCCCATGACCGCGTCGGGCAAGATACGGAAGGTGGAACTGCGGGAGGAGGCGAAGCGGCTGGCCGGGTCGGTGGGTGAATGAACGCGGAGTCGCGCGAACCTCCTTCGTTTGCACCGCATCCGTGCCTTCGGACCGGCGGGCAGATCCGTCCGGGTCCCCAGATGTCCTACGAACCGGATGCGTCTCAACCCCGGATTACGCCGATCTCCTCCAGTCGAATTGCCAACGCCGCAGCCGACACGCCCAACCGCTCATGCAACGGCACAACATGTCTACCCTCGACGTCGCGCGTACAGGCCGCAAGCGCGCGGCTCTTCGCCCTCAAGGGGGCATCCAACAGTCCGAAATGGTCGTTGGGGTCTAGCCAGAACGCAAAATTCTCATCAACGGTGACCGGCGATCCGACGCCCAAGCCTTCTCGGAGCTCGGTCCAGACCAACCGTTCAGGTAGGAGATACAGGGCGGCAAACTTGTCCGCGGCTCGCTCGATCCCCGTACGTCCCTCAGACGGACCGTCCATGGGGCGTTCCCGAAGCAATCTCACCGGTGGATCGAGGACGATGTGGCCGATCTCGTGCGCGCCGGTAAACCTCATCACGGCGGGTTCGAACGATTCCGACACCACCACACGCCGACGTAGAGGATCCACCATTCCCGCGATGAGCATCCGTCGATTAGGCGGCCAGTCGGCGATTTCGGGCACTTCTTCGTAGTCGTACCCCAGCACTACCGCGGCGTTCCTCGGGTGAAGCAGGTCGACGGAGTTGCACCCCAGGGGATAGAACTCGTGCCGATGCTTCCAGACCTCCTCATGGAGCTCTCTCGCGGCGCTTTGAATCCTCGCATCGTTGACCACAAGCAGATTATCTTGTGGTTTCAGAGAGCGTTCAACACAATATGTAGGTTTGACCTGGCTATTGCCGCGTTCCAGACCCGGCGTCCGGTCGGCCGCAACTGCAGAGTGTTGCCTGGCGAACGGTCATACCGTACGCTTGCAGTGTATGGTCATTCGCTCGGTTCGCCACCGAGGACTGCGTCAGTTGCTCGAGCGCAACAACTCCCGATTCCTGCGGGCAGATCTTGTGGGGCGTGTCCGCAACGTGTTGACCGTGCTCGTGCTGGCTGACGACATGGACGCGTTTCTCGCCGATGCTCCTCGCGGCTGGCGCGTCCACCGGCTTTCCGGCGATCGGCAGCAAGAATGGAGTGTGTCCGTCTCGGGGATTTGGCGCATTACGTTCGATGAGGATAACGGCCGCATTGACGACTTGAACCTGGAGGACTACCACTGATGGCTGACCGCGACATCCGCGTGCGCATGACACCGTCGCATCCGGGTGACTTCATGCGTAGGGAGATCATTGAGGAACTCGGCCTCAACGTCACGAAGGCTGCCGAGATACTCGGTGTCCGCCGGGCGACACTCTCCGCCCTGCTGAACCGCCGAGCCGGCATGTCGGCCGAGATGGCCATGCGGGTGGAGAAGGCGTTCGGCGTCAGCATGGACATGCTGCTGCGAATGCAGGCGTGGCATGACGCCTCGCAAATGCGGGCGCGCGCACCCGAGATCGCCGTGGAGCCGTATCAGCGCGCCTGACCAGCGCCCCAGCGTCTCACCACTCGGCCAGAAGCCGTACGAGCCGTTCCGTTTCGGCCCAGCCGAGGCAGGCGTCGGTGATGCTCTGGCCATAGGTCACGGGCTCGTCCTGGCGGCCCTCGACGAGGTGGCTCTCGAGCATCACGCCTACCAGTCGGCGGCTCCCCGCGCGGCGGTGCCGGACGACTGCATCCACGCCGTCCCGCTGCCGCGCCGGGTCCTTGCCGCTGTTGCCGTGACTGCAGTCCACGAGAATTCCCGCATCGAGTCCGCGGGCATCGAGTGCATCGATCGCGTCCGCCACGGCCCCGCTGTCATGGTTGGGGCGTGCGCCGCCGCGGAGCACGAGGTGGCAGTCCTCGTTGCCGCTGGTCTCGAGCAGCGCCGGCGCTCCCTCCTTGGTGAGGGAAGGGAAATGATGCGAACGCCGCGCCGCGACCACCGCGTCCACGGCGACGGCCACGTTGCCGTCGGTACGGTTCTTGATGCCGACCGGCATCGAGAGCCCGGACGCCAGTTGGCGATGGACCTGGCTCTCCACCGTCCGCGCACCGATAGCGCCCCAGCTGACGAAGTCCGCGTAGTACTGGCCGAAGGTCGTGTCGAGGAACTCGCTGGCCGCGGGCAGCCCCATGCCGACGATGTCCTTCAGCAGCGCCCGCGCGCCGCGCAGCCCCGCGTTCACCTGGAACGTCCCGTCGAGGTGCGGGTCGTTGATGTAGCCCTTCCAGCCGACCGTCGTGCGGGGCTTCTCGAAATACACCCGCATGACGATCACGACGCGTTCGGCGAGGGACGCAGCAAGGGGGGCCAGCCGGCCGGCGTACTCCCGGACCGCCTCCGGGTCGTGGACCGAACACGGGCCCACAATGGCCAGGAGCCGCGGGTCGCGCCCGTGCACGATGTCGGCCACGGCGCGCCGGGCAGCACTCACGGTACCCGCCGCCTCCGCGTCGATCGGGATCTCCTCTTCGAGGATCGCCGGGCTGATCAGGGGCCGCGTACGGCGGATGCGCAGGTCGTCGGTCCGGCTCACGGAGTCCTCTCCCCCCCCCCGCACCCCCCGGAGGGGCCCAACTAAGAGAGGACCTACCACCACAGGAAGATATATAAAAAAAAAGCGAACGACC
>VXNE01000153.1 GCA_009840715.1 Gammaproteobacteria bacterium | reverse complement strand
GGTCCTTGCACGATGTCGGGGCGGGACGCCACAAGGGCGTCCCCTACGGCGCCCGGGGTGGTGCTTGCACGATGTCGGGGCGGGACGCCACAAGGGCGTCCCCTACGCGGAGGCGCGCTCCGGCTGCAGGACCAGGTACACGGCGGCGCCGAGGCCTCCTGCGCCGAACACCATGCACATCACGACGATCTGGTAGCGGGTGGCGACGAGTGGGTCGACGCCCGCGAGGATCTGGCCCGTCATCATGCCGGGCAGGGCGACGAGACCGACCGCGAGCAGGCTGTTGACCTGCGGGATGAGCCCGGCGTCGAACGCGGTGCGCCGGGCGGCGGTGCGCTCGACGCCGTGGCCGAGTTCGGCCTCGTACCGCTCCGCGGTCAGGCTGACGGTGTTCATCGTGTTGGCGAAGATCATGCCCGCGATGGGCACCACCAGGCTCGGCTCGAACCACCGCTCGACTTCGAGCACGAGTTGCGTGACCAGCCAGAAGACCGCCAAGCCCGTCGACCCGAGGGCCGCCAGGAACACCAGGTACAGGCGCACGCTCGAGGCTTGCAGCGGGCGCATCGCGATCCACGCGGAAACGACCGTCATGATGACGAGGACCGCCACGATCACCCACGGATTGTCGGCCTCGAACACGTAAGTGAGCACGTAGCCGATCACGACGAGTTGCACGAGCATCCGGGCGTTGGCGTAGAGGCCCTTGCCCGCCCCGACGCCCCAGCGGTACATGATCGCGACGACCGCCACCCCGGGCACGAAGGCGAGGGCGAGGTTGGCGATCGGGATGAGGTCGAGTCCCATGCGTGGCGTCCCCGATCGAAAGAGCCCGCGATGGTAGCGTGCCGGTCGCCGGTGGGCCGTGGGGGCCCCGAGCCGGGTGGACCGTCGGCTATAATCCCGCGCCCCCAAGGACGCCCGGATGCCGGTCAATCTCCCCAACATCCTGACGGTATCGCGGATCGCTCTGATTCCTGCGTTCGCGCTGATCTACGGCCTGACGGACAGCCTCTACTGGCTGGCGGCGCTGCTCTTCGCGCTCGCGGCGACGACCGACTGGCTGGACGGCTACCTCGCCCGCCGCCTCGGCCAGACGACCCCGTTCGGGACGTTCCTGGACCCGGTGGCGGACAAGCTCATCGTGGTCACCGCCCTGGTGGTCCTCATCGGCAGCCACGCGAGCCTCTGGCTGACCATCCCCGGCGCGATCATCGTGGGCCGCGAGATCGTCGTGTCGGCCCTCCGGGAGTGGATGGCGGAGATGAACCGCCGCGGCCTCGTGGCCGTGTCCTGGACCGGCAAGGTCAAGACCCTGCTGCAGATGATCGCCATCGCGGTGCTGCTCGCCAATCCGCCGCAGCTCGACCGGCCCTGGGTGATCGTGGGCCTCGTCCTCTGCTACGCGGCCGCGTTCATGACGCTCTGGTCGATGGCCGTCTACCTGCGCGTCGCCTGGCCGATCCTGAGCGACGCCTTCGCCCGCAGGTCGGAAACGTAGGGGACGGGCTCGTCCCGTCCCGTCTCCAAGCCACGCATCGCGCCAAGCCGGGGAACCCCAACAACAGGCCGCACAGGTGGTAGGATGCGCCGCCCACCGCCACCGGGGCTGGATGGCAGAGTGGTCATGCAGCGGACTGCAAATCCGTGTACGCCGGTTCGATTCCGGCTCCAGCCTCCAGAATCCCCCTCGCCGCTACCTGGGCCGTCCTACAGCACCCCCGGAACCAAGGCAGCCCGCCCCGTCGGATAGCCGTCGAAGCTCTCGCGATACCACTCGCGCCGCCACAGCGCCCGCGGCACGAGGTTGGCGATCGTCCACAGTGCGAAGGCGAGACCAGGTAGCGACCAAGTCAACACCGCGAAGCCAATCCACTCGACGATCTCGCCGGCGAGGTTCGGACAGCAGACGAGGTTGAAGGGTCCGCCGGTAGGCATCACACGGCCGTCCCCGGCCTTCCTGCGCAGATACCGCAGGCGGTAGTCAGACCAGACGTTCAACGCCGCGCCGCCGACGAACAGACCGAGGCCGACCAGGAACCGGGGATCGGTCAGCCACTGCGGCGGGTAGTCCGCGGCGTAGCCCATGAACCAGCCCAGCAGGACGCCGTTGACCACGTTGAAGCCGAACGAAGCGGTGCACATCGTCCACGGCACGGTGGCGTCGCGCTTCGGCACCAGCCAGCACCACACGAGGCCGCGGTGGCCGTAATGGGCCAGCCAGAGGCCGAGCGCGACGTTGCCGACCCAGTGCAGGTTGTCGCTCGCGAGGTAGATCGCGGGGAAGGTCATGAGGGCCGGCAGTTCGAACAGGAACCACGCCCACGGCGCGCGCAGGCGCCCGCCGCGTCCGCTGGGCTCCAGACGCGCCACGGGATCCCATCCGGCCAGTCCCGCTGCCAGCGTCGGCACTGCCCCGAGGGCCCAGACGCCGGCGATGACCGTCAACAGCGACGACGGATCACCAATGGCACGCATGCCTCGCTCCCCTCGAGAGGTCGCCGCGACCCTCGCTACGCAACATCGCCCTATTCAAAACGCCATGCCGACGCTGGGCAAACCTGCCCATCGCCAGGACGCCGTGTCCGGCTGCCGGATTGAATAGGGCGATGTTCCATTGCGGCCGTTGGCGACCGCCATTCTCGACCGGCCGCCGCATCACTGCCAACAGCGCCCGCACCAAAGAGAACTGAGCAGGGAGCGTTGTCCACGGGCCGCCCACGGGCGCGGTCCCCTCAAACACCAGAGCGCCGGTGGGCGGGCGGAGGAAAACGCGGGCCCCGCCGCGCTACGCCGACTCCCCAAGCACCCCGCGCACGTCTTGCTCGCTGCCGGCGAACGGACCGAACCGCACCAACGCCAGCGCCGCCGTCGCCGCCGCGAAGCGGCCGGCTTCTGCCGCGTGGTCCCCCGCGAGACGCCGACACAGGTAGGCCGCGAAGAACGTGTCGCCGAGCCCGGTGGCGTCGACCGGCTCCGCCACCGGGAACGCCGGGATCCGGTGCACGCGCCCGTCGGCGCAGATGAGGGCGCCGCGCCCCGCGCGCGAGACGATCGCCTCGCGCGGCGGATGCCCGAGCCGGTCCGCCAGCAGCAGCGCCGCGCGCTCCGGGTCTCGCTCGCCGGTCAGGACCGTCGCTTCTTCTTCGTCGACCTTCAGAAACGCGACTGCCGCGAGACCGGCGTCGCGATCCTGCCACGGGCCGTGCGCGATGCCCCCGTCGGCCAGGTGCCGAACCATTCCCTGCGCGTCGAGACCGACGGCGCCCCGCGCGGCCGCCGCGTGCAGGAACGGGACTGGCATGTCCGCCGCGGTCAGCGGCCCGAGCAGCAGCATCCGCGCCCGCAACTCCGCCAGGTCTTCGGCGACGAACGGGTCCGCGACCGCGTCCACCGTCTGGCGGCGCCGCTCGAGGCGGGCATCGAGATACGCGTTCTCGAACGTCGTGGTCGCCGCGCTAGGCCGCCAGGTCACTTCGATGCCCGCCTGCCCGAACCCGTCCAGCAGCTCCTGCCGGTCCGCCGGCGCGGTCTTCGTCACGACGGCCGGGGTCTCGCCCAGGCTGCGCAACGCACGGCCCGCGTACCAGGCGGCGCCGCCCGGCTGCTGGCGAACCTCGTCCCCGATCCGGATGCGGTCCCGGGTGACGTGCCCGACGACCCGGAAGTCCCGTGTGTCCGTCAGTCGAGGAGACTCTCGAGGAGCGCGTGCGTGCGCGCGAAGGAACCCCGACTGTCGTCGCCCGCGGGGTAGACGCTCGCGATCACCTCGGTCGCCCCGGCGTCGAAGAAGGCCTGGAGCTGATCGGTGACCTGCTGCTCGCTACCGACCACGGCGATCTCGCCAGCCTCGCCGAGGCCTTCCGCGTCGAGTTGGCGGCGGTAATTCGGCAGCATCCCGTACCCCTTGAAGATGCCGACGGCGCGGGCGATCGCCTGCTCGCGGTCGTCGTGGACACACACGGGTAGGCCGACCACGACGCGCGGCTCGGGCCGGCCCGCGGCGGAGGCGGCGGCGCGGATGCGCGGCGCCGTGGAGCCCGCGATCGTCCCGCGCCCCACCATCCACGTCACCGTCCCGTCCGCCACCTCGCCGGCGGCCTTCAGCATCAGCGGCGCGAGCGCCGAGATGACGATGGGGAACGGCGACGCATCGGGGCAGGCGAAGCCCGTCTTCATGCGGTACATCTGCCCTTCGAAATCCACCCGTCCCTCGCTCGCCAGCGCGCGCAGGATCGTGACGTACTCCCGCATGTGCAGGGCAGGGCGGTCATAGGCGAGACCGAGCGCCTCGATCCCCGGCGCGTGCGACGGCCCGACGCCGAGCACCAGGCGTCCGCCGGCCAGGGCGTTCGCGGTCGCCGCCTGCTGGGCAAGCGCGTTGGGATGGCGGGGGTAGGTCGGCACTACGGCCGTCCCGAGTTCGATCCGGCTGGTCTGCTGCCCCGCGAGCGCGAGGACCGTCAGCGCGTCGAAGGTCGGCACCTGGGGCGTCCAGTAGCTCGCGAAGCCGGCCTCCTCGAAGCGGACGATCTCGTCGACGAGGCTCGTGAGCGGCGCGCCGCGGCGGACGTTGCCTCCGTAGATGCCGATCTTCATGCGTGCTCCATCCCTGTGTCGTTGGCGACCATACTACCGGCGTGCGACATTTCCCACGACAGCGAGCCCAGTGCCAGGCTCCTTAGCGCGCACCGGTCGAATGGCGTAAAGTCCTGCAACGGTGGATGTGGGCGTCTTTGGTGGCCAGGAGAGACAGGGTGCAGACGACGAAGTTCGTGTATTGGGAAGAAGACTGTGCGTGGCTTGGCTACCTGCAGGAATTCCCGTCCTACTGGACCCAGGGGGACACACTCGAGGATCTGAAGGCACACCTCAAGGACCTGTATGCGGAGCTCACTGGAGGAGGACTGACGGGAGTCCGTCGGGTGGGCGACCTGGCGGTTGCGTGAAGCGGACGCGCTGCTCAAGAAGATCAGGCAATGCGGCGGCGTCCTCGTGCGGCATGGAGCGAAGCATGATTGGTACCGAAATCCAGAGACCGGAGTCTCCCAGCCGGTTCCCCGGCACCGCGAAATCAAGGATCGGCTCGCCAAACACATTGTCGACGAGTTGAGCCGGTCGTCCGGCGCGACGACCGGTGAACGGAGACGTGACGAGGACTGACTGGCCAGTTCGCGGGACACGCGGCTGATGGCTGCCCGGTCTGCTCCCCCTGCCCGCGTCGCCATCGACATCGGCGGCACGTTCACCGACGTGGTGCTCGACACGGGCGACGAACGCTTCGCGACCAAGGTGCCCACCACCCACGCGGACCCCGCCGAAGCCGTGCTGGACGGCCTTGAGCGCGTCATGCGCATCGGCCGCCGCGCGCCGGTCGACATCTCCCTCATCCTTCACGGCACCACCCTCGCCACCAACGCCCTTATCGAACGCAGCGGCGCCGTCACGGCGCTCGTCACGACGCAGGGCCATCGCGACGCGCTGGAGATGGCCCAGGAGAACCGCTTCGAGCAGTACGACATCGACATCGACCGGCCGCGGCCGCTCGTGCCGCGCCGGCTGCGCCTGACCGTGCCGGAGCGGATGAACGCCGCCGGG
The DNA here is from genome assembly GCA_009840715.1 of Gammaproteobacteria bacterium. Lineage (GTDB taxonomy): Bacteria > Pseudomonadota > Gammaproteobacteria > Pseudomonadales > Azotimanducaceae > VXNE01. The sequence continues at coordinate 593 of VXNE01000153.1, read as the reverse complement.
GAGATCCTCCTGCCACTGGACGAAGACGCGGTGCACGCACTGGTGCCCGTACTCACGGAGCAGGGCGTCACGAGTATCGCCGTAGGCCTGCTCCACGCCTATGCCAACCCCGCTCACGAACGCCGCATCGGTGCGCTCCTCGCGGAAAGCCTGACGGACGTCTCCATCACCCTCGCCTCCGAAGTCTGCCCGGAGATCCGCGAGTTCGAACGCCTATCGACGGCCTGCGCCAACGCCTACGTCCGCCCCCTGATGGCGCGCTACCTGACGAACCTGTCGGACGCCCTCGCCGAGCGCGGCTTCGGCTGTCCCTTCCTCATGATGACCTCCGGCGGCGGGCTGACGGACGTCGACACCGCCGCGCGCTTCCCGATCCGCCTGGTGGAGTCGGGACCCGCGGGCGGCGCCATCCTCGCGAGCCGCCTCGCGGAGGCGCTGGATCTCGACCGCGTCCTCTCCTTCGACATGGGCGGTACCACCGCAAAGATCTGCCTGATCGACGACCACGCGCCGCTCCTCTCCCGCGCCTTCGAGGTGGACCGGGCCTACCGCTTCAAGAAAGGCAGCGGCCTGCCCGTGCGCATCCCCGTGAT
>VXNE01000641.1:5491-6197 GCA_009840715.1 Gammaproteobacteria bacterium | reverse complement strand
GGCCCTGCTGGACCGAGGCGCTCACCAGCACGCCCCGCTCGTTGAGGGACGGCTCGACGCCGAGCCGGTCGGCCGCGAGGAAGCCGTAGTAGTTGCGATGTCCGGCCAGCTCGCGGAGCACCTCCTCGCCACGCGTGGCGTCGTCGCCGGAGGCCACCAGCGCGCGCCCGAGCCAGTACCGCCACTGCAGCGTATCCCGGCTCGCCGCGTCCAGGGCGTCGATCCACCCGGTGGCCGCGCCCCAGCGCCGATGCGCGATGCTCGCGGTCGCCATTCCCGTGCGGTAGTCGGGAGAGTGCGAGTCGGCGGCCGCGTCCACGTCGGGTGGGAACTCGCCGAGGGTGGCGAGGCCCAGGGCAATGCGCTCGTCGATATACGTGCGCGTGCCGTCGGAGAGCGACAGGCGCGCACGATGGCCCCGCCAGGCGTCGGCCGCCGCCCGGGGATTGCGCGCCGCGTACCGCGTCAGGGCGTGGGCGAGCGCCTGGTGGCCGTACTCCGTGTCGGGAAAGCGGCTCCGCTGGCGCGCCACCTCCGGCCGTACGTGACCGTCGTAGTACGCCTGCGCGGCGCGGGCGCGCGAGCCGCTGAAGAACCGAAGCAGGTAGCGCGCGAGCATGCGTTCGTTGGCATCGATGGCGAGACCGAGCCGTCGCCAGGCCATCTCCTCCGTGCGCAGCCCGGCGGCCATCCAGACCTCGAACAG
>VXNE01000641.1:0-5481 GCA_009840715.1 Gammaproteobacteria bacterium | reverse complement strand
CCCAACCACCCCCCCACCAGCTGATCCCATGCCTTGGGCCGAGACCCACCCCCCACCCCCCGGCCCGCCACCCGGGCGAGGGGGGCCTCGCGGGCGCCGGTGCGGTAGAGCGCGCGGGCGTGATAGCAGCGCGCGTCGGCACGCTGCTGGGGCACGTAGTGGTCGCGATAGACCTCCCAGCGGCCTCGCCGCGCCTGGGAGACGAGCCAGCGTCCGTACAGCCGCTCGCCCAGGGGCATGTCCTCAAGGGTCTTCCTGGCCTTGACGGCGTCGGCGGGCGAGAGGTGCCGGAGCCGCGATTCGATGTCGTAGTAGACGAGGTAGGGATGCAGCGCGTAGCCCTCGAGGTCCCGCAGTGCCTGCCGGAACTTGGTGATCCGCCCGGCCTGCAGGGCGTGCACGGCGTCCTTGTACTGCGTGCGGAGCTCGTAAAGGTCGTCCGCGGCGCCGCCGGTGGCGAGCAGTCCCGCCACCAGCCATAGGGCCCCGCGCCTTCGAGTCGTGGCTGAGCGGCTCAGTGCGGGTCAGTCCTCGATCTGGTGCGCGCCCGGCCCGACGCGGACCGCGAGGACGTCGCAGCATGCCCCGTGGAGCACGCCGTTGGCGGTGGAGCCGAGCAGCAGGGCCAGCCCATGCCGCCCGTGACTGCCGACCACCACCACGTCGACGTTGGCCTCTTCGGCAATGCGGTGAATCTCGGCCTCGGGCCTTCCGAAGATGAGGTACTGGCGATGCTCGGGTACCGACACGCTGGCGCAAAACTCCGCGAGGTGCGAGCGCGCCTGCTCCTGGATCTGGTCCTGCACGGAGGAGAGGTCCATGGGGATGTCGCCGCCGTAGGCCAGGCTCAAGGGCTCGATCACGTGGATGACGTGCAGTTCCGCCTCGAAGAACCTCGCGAGGGCAACGGCGCGGTCCGCTACCGGCTTCGACTCCTCGGTCAGGTCGACCGCGAGCAGAATACGTTTGTACGCAGCCATGGCATCCCTTCACGGAGAAACGCGGTGACGGATTGCTCCCGGGCTCGCTTTGCGGCGACCATACACACAATGTTCGGTGCGCTCAATACGCGGTGCGGGTCGTTGCGAAGCACCCGGTCGAGAGGCGTGGCGTGGTCTGGCTGATCGTCGCGTTGGGCCTCCTGGTGGCGTTCGGCCCGATCGTGTGGCTCATGCCGTCGAGGCGCGACCGGCAACTTGCGAAGCTCCGGGAGGCGGCACGGCGTGCGGGCCTGGTGGTGGAACTCGTCCGCGTTCCCGTCCTCGACGCGAGGCCCGAGGAGCGGGTCAGTGCGGGCGGCGTGGCTCGGGACGCACAACGCGCCTGTACGGCCTACCGGCTGCCGGTCCATGGCCTGGACGACGCCGCGCCGGACTGGTTCCTGCTCCGCGACACCGCGTCCGTAGATCCGCTGCCGGGCTGGGCAGGTCATCCCGAGCGGCGTCCGCGCGGGTTGCCGGCCGACGCTGGCCCTTACTGGACCCGTGTGGGGCGGGCGGTTGCGGCGCTCGCGGAACGGTGCGTGGCGCTCGAGTGCTCGCCTGCCGCGGTGACCTGGCACTGGCTCGAAAACGCGGGACAGCGGGCACCGGACGAAGTCGTCGCTGACATCGCGGAAAGCCTCCACGCGCTTGCCGCGTTGCAGCGGGAGACGGTGTGCGAAGCGTGAGCCGGGGACGGGAAGTCCACGTCGCCGCTGCCGGACTCGCACAGTGCCGGGCGACGATGGATGCTTCCCCCGGTTCGGGGCCGTATTGTATAAACCGCGCCCTTGGCGTGCCCGGTCCCCGGGCGCGGGGCAGCGAAGGAACGTGCTCGGGAGGCTCATGGCGAGGTCTCTAGTCATCGTCGAGTCGCCAGCGAAGGCGAGGACGATCAACCGGTATCTGGGCAAGGACTACGTCGTCAAATCCAGCGTCGGCCACGTGCGCGACCTGCCGGTGGGCGGCAAACAGACGGACAGCCGCGAGCGCGCGCGGGAGGCCGCGCGGACGCGCAAGCTGTCGCCCGCGAAGAAGGAGGAGCACAAGCGCCGCCGGGCGCGGGCGCAACTCGTGCGCCGCATGGGGGTGGATCCGGACAACGGCTGGGAGGCGGAATACGAAGTCCTCCCGGGCAAGGACAAGGTGGTCTCGGAACTCAAGCGCCTGGCGGACCGGTCGGAGCACGTGTACCTGGCCACGGACCTCGACCGCGAGGGCGAAGCGATCGCCTGGCACCTCAAGGAGCTGATCGGGGGCGATCCGGAGCGTTTTCGCAGGGTCGTCTTCAACGAGATCACGAAGCCCGCGATCGAAGCGGCCTTCGAGGACCCGGGGAGGATCGACGAGAACCGCGTCAACGCGCAGCAGGCGCGGCGCTTCCTCGACCGCGTGGTCGGGTTCGAACTCTCGCCGTTGCTGTGGGCCAAGATCGCCCGCGGCCTGTCGGCCGGACGCGTGCAGTCGGTGGCCGTCCGGCTCATCGTCGAGCGCGAGCGGGAGACCCGCGCGTTCGTTCCGGAGGAATACTGGGATGGCTTCGCGGACCTCGCGCGCGCCGGAGCCGCGGGAGAAGAGGAGACGCACCGGTTCGCGGTCGCGCGGGACGGCGGAGCGGTATTCCGTCCGGGGAACGCGGAGGCGGCTGAAGCGGCGCTTGCCCGGCTGCGGGCGGCACAGTTCGTGGTGGGGGGGGGCGAGGACCGGCCGACCACGACCGCGCCCGGGGCTCCGTTCATCACCTCGACGCTCCAGCAGGCGGCCTCCACGCGGCTGGGGTTCGCGGTGCGCAAGACCATGAGTCTCGCGCAGCGCCTGTACGAGGCCGGACACATCACGTACATGCGCACGGACTCGACCAACCTGTCGCGTCCGGCGGTCGCGGCGGTGCGGGAGTACATCGAGGAGGCGCACGGCAAGGACTACCTGTCGCCCCGCCCGGCGGTCTACGCCAGCAAGGCGGCGGCGCAGGAGGCGCACGAAGCGATCCGCCCGACGAACGTCCGCGCGTTGCCCGACGGCCTGTCGGCGTCGGGGGCGGACGAGCGACGCCTGTATGGCCTGATCTGGCGTCAGTTCGTCGCGTGCCAGATGGCGCGGGCCCGCTATCTCTCGACCACGGTGGTCGCGGAGGGGAACGGCTTCGAACTCCGGGCGCGGGGGCGGATCCTCCAGTTCGACGGTTACACCCGCGTGCTCGCCCCGGCGGCGGGGCGGGACGAGGACCGGCCGATACCGGCGTTCGCCGAGGGGCAGCGCCTGCGTCTCGTGGACTCGGGGGTGGACCAGGAATTCAACAAGCCGCCACCGCGGTACGGCGAGGCCAGTCTCGTACGGGAACTCGAAAAGCTCGGCATCGGGCGCCCCTCCACGTACGCCGCGATCATCTCGACGATCCAGGAACGGGGCTACGTCTCCCTCGAGAAGCGCCGTTTCCGGGCAGAACGGATCGGCGAACTGGTGACCGACCGGCTCGTCGAGAACTTCTCGGACCTGATGGACTACTCGTTCACCGCCGAGCTCGAGGGCGAACTGGACCGCATCGCCGGCGGCGAGCGCGGCTGGCGGTCCGTGCTGGACGGGTTCTACGGGGGATTCAGCGACCGGCTCTCGAAGGCGGGCGCGGCCCGCGGCGGGATGCGGGCCAACGAGCCGACGGACACGGACGTGCCGTGTTCTCGCTGCGGGCGCCCGATGCAGGTGCGTACGGCGAGCACCGGCGTGTTCCTCGGCTGCTCCGGCTACCGACTCCCGCCGAAGGAGCGCTGCACCAACACGCAGAACCTCACGCCGGGGGACGAGGCCGTGGACGTCGAGGAGGACGGCGAACGGGAACTCGAGCTCCTGCGGTCGAAGCGCCGTTGCCCGAAATGCGGGACGCCGATGGACTCCTACCTGATCGACGCCACGCGCAAGCTGCACGTGTGCGGAAACAACCCGGACTGCGGGGGGTTCGAGGTAGAGCAAGGCGAGTTCCGCATCAAGGGCTACGATGGCCCCACGCTCACCTGCGAACGGTGCGGCGCGGAGATGCAGCTCAAGTCCGGGCGTTTCGGGAAGTACTTCGGCTGCACGAACGACGAGTGCGGGAATACGCGCAAGATCCTGCGCGACGGCCGTCCGGCACCGCCGCGGGCGGACCCCGTGCCCATGCCGGAACTCGCCTGCGAGCGCGTCGACGACCACTTCGTGCTGCGCGACGGCGCCGCGGGGCTGTTCCTCGCGGCGAGCCAGTTCCCGCGCAACCGCGAGACGCGGGCGCCGCTCGTGCGCGAACTGAAGGCCCACGCCAACGAACTGGATCCGCGTTTCGCCTACCTGCTCGATGCGCCCGAGGCCGACCCGGACGGCAATCCCGCGGCGCTCAAGTGGTCCCGCAAGACCCGCGAGCAGTTCGTGGCATCCGACCGGGACGGCAAGCCCACGGCGTGGCGCGCGCACTACCGCGACGGGCGGTGGCAGGTAGAGACCGGTTCGACCCGGGCGCGCAAGGGAGGGCGGCGGGCGGCCTCGAAGAGCGGCCCCCGCCGGCGGAACCGCTGAAGGTCAGTCGCGTCGCAGCACGCCGACGCTCAGCCCCTCGATGGCGAACTCGCGCTCCCGGAGGTCTACCTCGATCGGGTCGTAGGCGTCGTTCTCGGGCAGGAGCAGGACCCGGGCGCGGTTGGACGTGCGCTGGAACCGCTTCACGGTGACCTCGTCGTCGACACGCGCCACCACGATCTGTCCGTTGCGCGCCTCCGGCGTCCCGTGTACCGCCAACAGGTCGCCGTCGAGAATGCCGGCCCCGGTCATGCTGTCGCCGTGGACCCGCAGGAGGAAGTCGGCCTTGGGCCGGAACAGGTCCGCGGGGATCTGGCAGGTATCCTCGATGTGCTCCACGGCCAGGATGGGATGGCCGGCCGCGACCCGGCCGACGATGGGCAGTCCGGGCGGCGCGGGCAGCCGGATGCCGCGCGAGCGTCCGGGCGCCATCTCGATGGCGCCCTTGCGCGCCCTGGCGCGCAGGTGCTCCTCCGCCGCGTTGGGGGACCGGAAACCGAGTTCGCGGGCGATGTCCGCGCGGGTCGGTGGGTAGCCGTGGTCCGCGATGTGCGACCGGATGAATTCGAGGACGACCGTTTGCCTCTGGGTGAGTTTCTGCATTGGGGGCCTGTCAGAACGTACAGTGAAGCTGGAATTATATACAGGATTTTGCTGTTGGGAAGGGGCTTCTGCCCTCCGGTGCCTCGGGCGTGTACGATTCTGGCGTGGGCGACGTAGGGGAGGGGCTTGTCCCCTCCCGTGCCCGGGGCATGGACGATCGTGGCCCGGGCGACCACGACGGTCGCTACCACAAGCCCTGAAGTGAGGGGAACGGATGGAAGGCATCCTCGACTGGTTCCTGGCGCACACCTGGACGGTCTCCATGTTCGCCGTCGTGCTCGCCACGCTGGTGGCGCGCTATGTCGTCAAGCGGGGCTTCGACCGCCTGGCGCGCCAGGCGGAGAAGACCCACAAC
>VXNE01000195.1 GCA_009840715.1 Gammaproteobacteria bacterium | reverse complement strand
GGCGGGGGCTGTATCTGGGGCGTGGGGTAAACCCGGTCGATGTCACGTTCGGCGGGCAAGACCGGTATACCCCCATACATTTCCTGGATGGTCTGCGTAAGGTGAGCCCAGGTCTCACCCTGCCTGCAGACCCGCCCCGTCGAACTCCGTAACGAAGCCACCCATCGGACAAACTGCCGCTCCCGGGGCGCGCACAACGACGTGCCGAAGAAGTGCAACTCCTCCAGTTGATCGAGCGAGTCGGGAAAAGTCTCGGGCAGGGGACCCGACAAGTCTGGATTGCGCTCCAGCTGCAGCACCAGGAGATCGGCGAGCCTGCTGAACTCGGCTGGTACACGGCCAGAGAGCTTGTTCTCGGAAAGATTGAGAAGCGCCAGAGAGCCGAGTTCACCAAGGTCCCGTGGAAGGGATCCCGAGAGCCTGTTACGGCTCAAGTCGAGGAGCAACAACTGGCGGAGATTCCGCCAATCGACGTGATGCAGCCCGCCCTCGAGCAGGTTACCGCCGAGGGTCACCCATGCAAGCTTGTCGAAGGCACCGAGAAACGGCAGTGCGCCGGTGAGTCGGTTGTTGGCTAAATCCAGCGTGTCAAGGCTTGACGACAGGTGGAGAAGCTCACGAGGAATCTCGCCGACGAGCTGGTTGTTGGACAGGAGCAAGTCTACCAACCCATCGAGATTCCCGATCTCGGGCGGGATTGGCCCCGTGATGCGATTCGAGGAGAGGTTCAAGCTCCAAAGACCGCTTAACTCTCCCACTGCCGGCGGAATGCGTCCTACCAGACCGTTGTCCTCCAAACGCAGCCTGGCAACCTGACCGGCATCATCCACCGAAACGCCATGCCACTGGTCGAGAGGAACGTCCTTCAGCCAGTTCTGGCGATTCGTCCAGCCTGGTCCGCCCGTGACGTGATAGAGAGCCTCAAGCGCTGTGCGCTGCGAATAGGTGGCCGTCGCACGGACGTCCATGAACAAAGTTCCGACCGCCACGGTCATCGATTGCTCGATGTCCCCGAGCCCGAGTGTCCAAGTTGTCGCAGCCCGTCCCCGCGTATCCGTGACGACTTCTGCCGGCGCCACCGCGCCATGGTCGATCCCCGGCGTGAACACCACGGTCGCCCCGGCCACCGGTGAGCCGTTCTGGTCTACGGCTTCCACGACTACCCGCTCCGATAGGGGCTCTCCGGCTTCGCCCCGTTGTCCGTCGCCAGACACGAGTTCGGTGGCCACGACGAGTTCGTCTCCCGTCACAGTAGCCGTCGCCGTCACGCTTAAGCTGATCTCTGGCTCCGTGACGGCGATGAGCATCTGTTCGCCTACTTTCGGTCCCAGCGTCCACACCGTCCCCGCCGCCCCGTCCGCGTCCGTGGCCACCAACTCAGGACTCACCGAGCCGTCGCCCTCCGCGGGCGTGAACGTTATCAGGGCGTCCCGCACCGGTCGGCCGTTCGCGCCGGTCGCCTGAACCACGACGGGCAGTGGAAGCTCGGTTCCTGCCGCACCGCTTTGCCCGGCCCCGGACACGACGTTTACCCTGGCGACACATGCCGCTATGGCAGCTTCGGCGTTGATCCTCTCCCACCAAGCCACGAAGGCCGCATCGGTCGGCAAACACAGTCGGGTGTTGAGCGCGTCCAGCGCCTGCAACCGATTCAGCCCTGTGAAGGTTGCAGGGAGAGGCCCCGACAGCCCTGGATTGTCGTTCAGCAGCAACCCCTCAAGGTCTGCGAGGTAACCCAACTCGCCCGGGACGCGGCCACTCAGGGCGTTGTGGGAGAGCGCTAGCTCCTCGAGACTGGCAAGGTTGCCAAGTTCGCGAGGGATCGCGCCCGTCAGGCCATTGTGGAAGAGGATCAGGCTCTCAAGGTTGGTCAGTCCGCCGAGTTCGCGGGGGATGGCGCCCGTCAGACTCGTCCCGGCAATAGCCAGCTTTTCCAGCCTGGCAAGCTTGCCCAACTCCGGTGGAATGCTCCCCGTGAGATTGCTGTTTCCCAGGGCCAGGACCTCCAAGCCCTCCAGGGAGCCGATTTCACCCGGGATCGTGCCTGTCAGGTTGTTGCCGTCCAGCACGAGTTCCGTCACCCAGCCGGCGTCGTCGGTCTCCACGCCGTACCAGTCCCCAAGCGGCGCGCCTGTCAGCCAGTTCGTGCTGTCCGTCCAGTTCGGGCCGTCCGTCGACTCGTAGAGCGCGCGCAGCGCCTCCTCCTGTCGACCGAAAGCGACCTGGGAAGCAGAGACGAACTCGACAGCGAGCGCGTAGGCGCCGGTAGCGCTGCCGTAACCGCGTACTTCAAGGTAGTGCAGACCTGCCGCGACATCGGTCTCGAGCATGAAGTTGGCCGGCGGGACACCTGCGTCGTCATCGACCGCCAGCTGGCTGAAGCTGCTGTCCAACAGCGTGCCGTACGTGTCTGTAGGGCCAAGCGAGCGGACGCGAAGAATGCCGTCCCCCGTCGCAAACTGGAACAGGTCGCGGTCTCCGGCCGACTCCAGCACGCCATGCAGGAACGCAGGGAGTGCCGTCGCGAGCCTCGCGCCGCCCACGGTGTGCAAGTAGTCGTCGCCGTGATCCGACAGGTTCTCGTGCCAGGCGAACTCGTCGCCGGTCTGCGACCCCGACGACCGCGGTACCGACGGGGCGAGCACATCCGGGTCGCCGTCGCCGTCCAGATCCGCCGCGTGGACGGAACGGACCCACTCGACGTCGTCCGCGATGACGCGTTGTGCGGAGAATGCGCGGCCACCCAGGTTCTCGTACCAGGCGAGCCTGGCCTCGCCTGCGGCAAGCACATCTGCATCGCCATCGCCATCCAGGTCCGCCGCGTGGACCGAAAGACTGCTGTCGGCGTCCATGGCGATGACCTGCTCGCGCGCGAAGACGCCGCCGCCGAGATTCTCGTACCACGCGATCTTGCCGTCCGCGGGCAACGCCGAGAGTACGTCCGGATACCCGTCGCCGTTCAGGTCCGCCGCGAGCAGGCTGGACGCGAAGGCGGTCGTGATGCTCTCCCGGCGCCAACCGGACAACGTCCCGGCTGCTCCGTCGTTCTCGTACCACGCGATCCCCTCGCCCGAGCCCGACAGCAGGTCCGCGTCTCCGTCGCCGTCCAGGTCTGCCGCATGCACCGTACTGGCCTCGTCTTGGTTGGCGATGACGCGTGCCGGCGCGAAGCGACCACCTTCGTTGTAGTACCAAGCGATCTCGCCGGCGCTCACCGAAGCGGACGCGGAGACGACATCGGGATGACCGTCGCCGTCGAGGTCGGCCGCATGCACCGAAGAGGCCTCTCTAGCCGTCATCGTGATGATGCGTTGCTCGGAAAACCGGCCTCCTTGATTCTCATACCAAGCGATCTTGTCGTCATTGGCGGATGCCGAGAGCACGTCCGCGTCCCCGTCGCCGTCAAGGTCCGCCGCATGCACAGAGACGGGAAGGCGCAGCGCAGACGTGATGACGCGCCCCGGCGAGAAGGCGCCTCGACCCAGGTTCTCGTACCAGGTGATTCCGTCGGGATCGAGCGTCGCGGACAACACGTCCGGGTCCCCGTCACCGTCCAGGTCCACTGCGTACACGGACGGCGCAAGCTCGGGTCCGATGACCCGCGGAGATGCGAAGGACAGGCCGACAGTCTCGATGGACACCGTGTAGGGACCGGTGGCGTTCGCTATGCCACCGCGTACCTCGACGTAGTGTGTGCCGGCGACAACCTCCGCCTCGATCAGAAAGTTGCCGGCACGGCCCGCGTTGTCGTCACCCGCCAGCAGCCGCCCCTGCGCGTCGAGGAGCGTGCCGTACGTGTCGACCGGCCCGTTGGAGCGGACGCGGAGGGTGGCGCCACCCGTGGCAATCCGGAACACGTCCCGGTCGCCCGGCGACTCGAGCACGCCGTGCAGGAACGCCGGCAAGGCCGTCACCAGCGACGCCTCCGCCGGCGTGTGCCCGTGGTCGTCGCCGTGGTCGGAGAGGTTCTCGTACCAGGCCAGTTCGTCGGACACTGCCGCCGCTGACAGGACATCCGCATCACCGTCGCCGTCCAGGTCCGCCGCGTGCACGGCGCTCGCGCCTACCGCCGACGTCGTGATGACACGTTCCCCGGAGAATGCCCCACTACCCAAGTTCTCGTGCCAGGCGATCTTGCCGTCGTCGAACGACGCCGAGAGCACGTCCGTATCACCGTCACCGTCCACGTCCGCGGCGTGCACCGAACTCGCACCGGCGGCCGACGTCGTGATGTCGCGGGCGCGGGAGAAAAGGCCGCCACCCCCGTTCTCGTACCAGGCGATCCGGCCGTCGTCGGCCGAAGCCGAGAGGATGTCCGCGTCCCCGTCACCCTCCACGTCCACGGCATGCACGGACCTCGCACCCGCGGCACCGGTCGTTATGATCCGCTCTCCCGCGAACGCCCCGCCCATGTTCTCGTGCCACGCGATCTTGCCGTCGCGGGCGGACGCCGACAGGACGTCCGCATCCCCGTCGCCATCGAGGTCCACCGCATGCACCGAACGCGCACCGGCGGCACCGCCGGTGATGACGTGCTCCCGGAAGGAGGCGCCGTCGCGCTGGTTCTCATACCAGGCGATCTTGCCGTCGTCGGCCGAAGCCGAGAGGATGTCCGCGTCCCCGTCGCCGTCCAGGTCGGCCGCATGCACGGAGGCCGCACCCGCGGCAGCCGTCGTAATGTCACGCGGCCCCGAAAAGGCGCCTCCACCGAGGTTCTCGTACCAGGCAATCGTGTCGTCGTTCGCGGACGCGGACAGCACGTCCGGGTCCCCATCGCCGTCCACGTCGACCGCATGCACCGCACTCGCACCGGCGGCCGTGGTCGTGATGGCTCGCGCCCCGGAGAACGCGCCACCCCCCAGGTTCTCGTACCAGGCGATCGTGTCATCGTCGGTCGAGGCCGACAGCACGTCCGGATCCCCATCGCCGTCGAGGTCCGCAGCGAAAGTGGAACTCGCCCCGTCGGCGACCGTGGTGATGGACTGTGGCTGCCCGAAGACGGGTGCCGGTCCCCCGCCGAGACCCGTCAGGAACCGCTCCATCTCCGTGTACTCGTCCGTGCCAGGCGCCACCTGGACGCCTCCGGCGTGATTCGGGTCACGGATCTTGCGCAGCACCACATCGGCGCCGTTGAGTACCGTATCCACGAACTCCTCGAAGGCCCGCAGGTTCGTGACCGGGTGGCCGGCCTCCGTGTCCCTCGCGAACACGAGCCGCGTGCCGCCCGCCTCGCCGCCCGGCACGTGGCAGGCCACGCACTTGGCCTGCACGATGGGCGATATCAGCGTCCGGAAGGCGCGTTGCGCTACTCCCTCCGGTACGGTGGACAGGTTCGTCAGATGGCCGGTTGGACTCGACAACAGACTCACTACCGAGATCGGTTGGTCCGCCTGTACCGCGAGCGACCACTTGCCACTACCGTCCCCGAGCGCACCCTCGAACGTACTGGCGCCTGACTCGAGTTCCTGGGCGCTCACCATCCGGGACGCGCCGGCCGGCACGGTCAGTCGAACTTGGCTCCCCGGGGAGGCGCCGGCATCGTCATTTCCCGTGATTGTCACCTTCGTGGACGCAGCGTTCTGGTTCACCAGCCGCAACATGCTCTGCTGACTGGTGTTGCTGCCGGGGTTGAACACCGCTACCCGGTACTCCGTCGCCGCGACCGGAGCAACGTCGTGCATGGCGGTCACGAAGCCGTCCGGGGTCCGGATGTACGCCAGCACATCGAGGTCGAGTGCGCTCGTCAGTTCGAGCCGCCAGTCACCCCGGCCGCCGCCCGTGCTCCCACTGAGACCCTTGCCGGAGTTACCGTCCTCAAGGTCGTTCGAGTTGAAGTGCTTCGTCTCGTTCGGGCCGATCGACAACCGGACCTCTGGATAGCTCTGGCCCACGTCGTCAAACGCGCGGATCGAGACGGTCCCCGCGGCGGAGCCGTGGTTGACCACACGAACGAAGCCCTGCCGGCCATGCACATCGGACGCCGACGGAAACAACGCCACCGCATGCCGGCCGTTCTCCTCGTTGGCCGGTACGCTGGACAGGTTCGTCAGGTGGCCTGTCGGGCTCGACAACAGGCTCATCACTGCCAGCGGCTGGTCGGCCATCACCTTCAGCCACCACTTGCCGGCCCCATCCCCCAGCGCGCCCGTGAGGCCCGAGGCGTTACCCGACTCGAGTTCGGCAGCCGTGAACGTCAGCGACAGCCCAGGCGGGATCTCCACGGAGACCGGTCCTCCCCGCGCGCCCATGTCGTCGGTCCCGACGATCTCCACCAC
>VXNE01000024.1 GCA_009840715.1 Gammaproteobacteria bacterium | reverse complement strand
CTCCACGAGTCGCCGCGCATGGTGGGCGCTGCGCAGACGGCGATGCTGGTGCCCGCGATGCTGCTGATGCTGGTAGGGGGCAGCATCTCCGACCGCTACGGCGGACGGCGCGTCGCGGTGGTGTCCCAGTTGGCAGCCACGGTGCCGGTGGTGGGGCTGTGGGTCGCGCTGACGCTGGACAGGCTGACGTTCGGCTTCATGATCGCGTTCGCGGTGGCGATGGGATGCGCCCAGGCATTCCTGACGCCGGCGCGCGACGGCCTGCTGAACCAGGTGGCCGGCCAGCGCATCCAGCGAACCGTCGCCCTGGTGACCTTGGTACAGTTCGGCATCCAGATCGTGGCGTTCCTGGTGGCGGGCCAGGCCGACCGGGTCGGCGCGGGTCCGGTGGTGCTGGTGCAGGCGGCCGCTCTCGTCATCGGGGCGGTGGCGCTCGCGCGGGTGGCCGTGCCGCCGATCGTGGCCCCCCGGCGGTCCGGATCCGCCCTGCGCGAACTGGCGCGCTCGGTGGCGGACGGTGCGCGCACGGTGATGGGCTCGCGGTCCATGCGCGCAGTGGTGCTGCAGAACTTCGCCGTGGGCCTCTTCTTCATGGGGCCCTACGTCGTGACCATTCCCCTGCTGGTGCGGGAGGTTTACGACGGCTCCGCCAGCGACCTCGCCTGGCTCTCCACCGCCAACGCGGTCGGCCTGATCGCCGCCGTGTTCGTGCTCCTGATGGTCGGCGAAGTGCGCCGCCCGGGGCGGCTCTTGCTGCTGGCGAGCGGCGTCGGTTCCGTCGCGCTCGGGCTGGCCGGCGCGGGCTTCGAGTTCGCGGCGTTCGTGTTGTGCATCGGCGCCTGGGGCTCCTGCGCGGGCCTCGGCATGAGCATGGCGCGGATGATCATGCAGGAGCGTGCCCCGCCGGATCAACGCGGGCGGGTGATGGCGTTCTTCGGCTTCTCGTTCATGTCGTCGGCGCCCCTCGGCACGATGCTGTCGGGCCTGATGGTCGAGTGGTGGGGCGCGGAACGTGCGCTCGTGGTCTCGGCGGCCGCGATGCTGGCCGCGCTCTGCGCGGTCGGGTTCGCGTCCAGGCTCTGGTCGATGGATGCGCGACTGGCGCGGGAGGCCGCCGTCGGCTGACCCCGAAGGGGCCGGGCGCTATCATTGCGCGCTGCCATTTCAGGAGCACGAGGAAGCATGGTGCCAGGACCGACATGGACACGTCGGCGATTCGTCGCCGCCACGACCGCAGGACTCGCGGTCATCCCCGCAGTGAACCTGCTTGCCCAGGAGGCGGCCCCACGGCTCGATGAGAGCGACCCGGTGGCCGTCGCCTTCGGGTATCGCCATGACGCGGATGCGGTGGACACCACCAGGTTCCCGAAGCGCGCCACGGCAGAGGGCAAGACCCAGTTCTGCGACAACTGCCTCCACTACGCCAATGCGGAGGAGGTCGACGGCTGGGCCCCCTGCGCCCTGTTCCCGATCGCTGGAGCGGTCCCCCCCAAGGGCCGATTGGTCGCCGCCAAGGGTTGGTGCAACGTCTGGGTGGCGCAACCGTAAGACGCCGCCGCCATGCACGGCATGGGGTAGGGGACGCCCTCGTGGCGTCCCGTCTCGAGATCGTGCACGGGCCAACCCCGGGCGGGGACAAGCCCCGCCCCTACATGTACCCGCGCGGCATGCTCCGCCGTACCGCGTCCGAGAACCCCGATGCGACCCACTCGCACTGGGCGGTGTTCCAGTGCGAGAAGAAGAGCCGCGTCGCGGGGTCCGGGTGCAGCGCGAGGCGTTCGGGAAAGAGGTTCCAGTCCGTCAGGCAGGGCGTGGGCGGGCGCAGGTAGCGGTCGGTGTGCGGCAGCGAACTCGCTAGCCACCCGCCGCGCGCGTAGTACTGGTGCCAGGTGCGCCGGCGCCGCCGCCCGTCGCCGTCGAGGCGGCAGTGCCAGGTGGCGGTGTCGTAGAGGATGCACGTTCCGGCCGGGGCGAACAGCGGCATCTCCCGGTAGGCGTCCCCGAGCGTGTCGTAGGCGTCGCGCAGCGTCTCGAAGCGGTTGCTCTTCGGCACCACGCAGAAGGCCGGGGTGCCGGGCTCGACATCGGTGAGGTAGTGGACGGCGCACAACCAGTCGACCGGCATGTACGGCTCCCGCGTGAACCGGTCCGGCCGCGTGGCGTCGTGGTGGAAGTTCTGGCTGCCGAGGCCCGCGTTCTCCGGTGTCTCGCGGAAGTTGAACTCGCTGAAACGCGCGTGCTCCTCCCCGCCGAGCAGGCGGCAGACGGCGGGATACGAACCCGGGTGGCGCGTGTACGGGTCCAGTTCCGGATGGTCGAGCAGGGGCTGCGAGAAGATCAGGCCCTGGTGGCGGTGGTGGGGTTTCCGTGGCCCGATGCCCCAGGCCTCCGGACGCTCATTCTGAGTGCGGTCGCAGAACGCGTTCAGGTGCCCGAGTTCCGCCTGCGAAAGGCATCCCGCGATCACGACGTAGCCGTTCTCGGCGAAGAACGCGTAGATGCCGTCGAGGTCGGTCCCGGAGAAGTGGGGTGGCGGCGCCTTCGCCAGGCGGCCGAACCCCTGGTCGGCCAGATGCGGATCGCCGGACCGGTTCGGCTGCTTCTCGAGCTGTACGGACGCGTTCATACGTGGCGCTGCATCTTACCGTGATCGGGGTGCGGGTCCGCCGTCCGAGACGCGAAGCGACTTCCGGGGCAACCCCGTCCGTGATAGCGTCGGACAAGAATCCGAGGGCAGGGGAAAAGGGGAGAATCGACATGGAAATTGGCGACTGGCAAAGCACCCAGGACCTCAACGACGTCTACCGGGAGATCGAACGGCTGGGCCTCGAGCGGCAGGTCATGGAACTCGACGCGTACGGGTTCACGGTCGTCGAGAACATGATGGACGCGCAGACTGTGGAGACGGCGCGCCAGGCGATCTGCGACATCTGCGAGAAGCAGACCGGCAGGAAACCGGATCTCGAGGCCGGCGAGGAGCACCCGAACTGGCGGTTCGTCCCCTACCTGATGCCCCGCCACGAGGTTTTCCAGGATGTCATGCTGAACGAGAAGGGGCTGGCCCTGATCACCTACCTGGTCGGGAAGAGCGCGCAACTGTTCAGCATGGGGTGCCACTTCAAGGGACCGGGCGAAGGGGGCGAGATCTCTCTACATGCCGACGCCAGCCTGCCGGCGCCGCTGCCGTCCTACGCGGTGATCTGCAATATCAACTACGCCCTCACGGACTACACGAAAGAAGGCGGGTGTCTCGCGATCGTGCCCGGCAGTCACAAGCTATGCCGGGGGCCGCGGCCGGAGGAGTCGCGGCTGGATGCCGTGCACCAGAATCCGAATGCGGTCCCGATGGAGGGACCCGCGGGCACGGCGGTGATCTGGCACGGGAACACGTGGCACGGCTCGTTCCCCCGGCGGATCCCGGGGCTGCGACTGAACCTGGCCGTGCCTTACGCGCGCCCGTTCATGAAGGTTCAGGAACGGTACGGCTCCGAGCTTCCGCAGTCCGTCGTGGATCGCAACACCCACCACCCGCGGTTCCGGCAACTGGTCGGGCTCGAAGACAGCTACGGGTGGAAGGAAGAAGGCCCGCGGTTTCTCGACCAGGTCAACGGCGGCTACAAGGAAGAGTTCGTGAATCGCAGGGCCGCCTCCGGGCTGTACGCTTAAGCCGCATATCTCACCAGGGGCCGTGATGATCGCGGAGGATCCTGGTTCTGTGCGCGTGCTCGCGACCGAAGGCATAGCGGTGTTCTATGTTTGAGGGAGCATGTGCGCGCACAGGACCAGGAGACCCGTGAGGGCGCGGGCAGCGCAGTATGCATGCGGGCAAGAAGGTTCCAAACCAGGAAACAAGCTTGGAGAACCAAGCCCTTGTGGTGGTGGAACAAGCGGCCTGGTGAGATGTGCGGGTTAAGCCCCCGCGCCAGACCGCGACGCGCCCGTTCGGGTGCGGCGCGGCCGTGCCCGCGCCCGCCGCTCCGGCCGCTGCGCTTCCTGAGCGCGTCGTTCCGTGGAACACTGCCGCGGCTCAAGGGGCTTCGCTCCGGGTCAGGAGGCCAGGCACGTGCACGAACTCTCGATGGGGGCGCTGCTGCTGATCATCCTCGTCCTGACGGTGATGTCCGGCTACTTCGCCGGGTCGGAGACCGCGATGATGGCGCTGAACCGCTATCGGCTGCGGCACCTCGCGCTCGAGGGCCACGGCGGGGCGCGCAAGGCGAACGAACTGCTGCAACGGCCCGACCGGCTGCTCGGGGTCATCCTGGTCGGCAACAACGTGGTCATCTTCCTGACCGCCTCGTTCGGGACGGAGGTGGCCACCCGGCTCATCGGCGACACCGCGGGGCCGTTCGTTGGCGCACTCGTACTCACCGTCTACATGCTGATCTTCGCCGAGGTGACCCCGAAGACCGTGGCGGCGGCGAGACCCGAGACGCTGGCCTTTCCGTCGTCCTACGTGCTGCAGCCGCTGCTGAAGCTGTCGTGGCCGGTGGTGATCTTCGTCAACTGGTTCAGCAACCTGCTCGCCGCGCCCATGATCGCGCGGACCGAGGAGAAGACCGAGCAGCTCTCCGTGGCGGAACTCAAGACCGTCCTCAACGAGCACACCACGCTCCCGCCCGAGCGCCAGGCGATGCTGGTGGGCATCCTCGATCTCGAGAACGTGACGGTCGAGGACATCATGGTGCCGCGCGCGGGGATCGTCGGGATCGACCTTGAGGACGATGCGGCCACGATCCTCGAGACGATCGAGAGTTCGCAGCACACGCGCCTGCCGGTGTACCGCGAGCACATCGACGACGTGGTCGGCGTCCTCCACCTGCGGCGCGCGGCGCGGTTCGCCGGGGAGACATTCACCAGGGTCGACGTGCTCCGCGAGACCGAGGAGCCGTACTTCGTGCCCTCCAGCACGCCCCTGCACACACAGCTCTACAACTTCCAGAAGGAGAAGCGGCGGGTCGCCCTGGTGGTCGACGAGTACGGCGGAATCCGGGGCATGGCGACGCTGGAGGACCTGCTGGAGGAGATCGTCGGAGAGTTCACGACGGATTTCGCGGCGCGGTTCGGCGAGGCGCACCGCGAGGACGACGGTTCGTACGTCATCGACGGCAGCGCCCTGGTGCGGGACGTGAACCGCGCCCTCGGATGGGAACTCCCGACCTCCGGTCCCCGGACGATGAACGGGCTCTTCCTGGAGCGACTGGAGTCGTTTCCGGACGGCAACGTCAGCGTACGGATCGGGCCCTACGTGCTCGAGACCGCCCGCATGGCAGAGAACTTCGTGCGCACGGTGCGGGTCACGGTGCTGGCGGACGGCGCGCGTTGACGCGTACCGGCGGCGCGAGACCGGTGCCGCTAGGGCTCGCCAGACGCCTTTCCGTCCGTCGAGAAGTCCACGATGGGATCCCCGGACACACGCAGCAATACGAGCTGCGGCAGACCGCCGAGCGGGGCGACATCGCGCAATCGGTTCCCGGCGAGGTCCAGCCGCCGCAGCGACCGCACGTCCCGCAGCAGGGCCACGTCCGCGACACGGTTGTCCGCGAGGCCGAGGTGGACGAGGCGCCGCGGGGCCCACAGCGGCGCCAGGTCCGCGACCCGATTCCGGTCCAGCAGCAGCACCTCGAGGCGGCGCAGTTCCGACAGCGGCCGGAGATCGGCCACGCGGTTGCCCGACAGATCGAGGCGGCGCAGGGCCGCCAGTCCCGCCAGCGGCGTCAGGTCCGAGACGGCGTTGTCCGACAGGTCGAGCACGCGCAAGTGCGGGAGACTGGCGAGCGGCGAGAGGTCGCCCACGTCGTTGGCGCGCAGGTCGAGGACCGTGAGGCCGGGCAGCGCCGCCAGCGGCCCGAGATCGTCGATGCGATTACCGCCGAGGTCGAGCACTTCCACGTCCTGCAGGCCCGCCAGCGGCGACACGTCGGACAGTCCGCTCGCCGACAGGTCGAGCACCTCCACCTTCGTCCCGCTCCATGATCCGACTTCTCGAAACGGGTCTGGCCGGCCCATCGGTCCGGCATGCCGGACCGGCTGGGCCGTCAGCGCCGGCGCCGGGTTGTACGAAGCATCCTGCAGCGGGTGCATCGGTGCCGGCAGGTAGCCGATGGACACGTTCTCCGACTCCTCGACGCCCTGCGACAGCGTCAGCACGGCCTTGCCATCGACCACCGCGACCGACTCGACCGGCACGACGATGTTGCCGGATGGCCCCGCCGCTACCACGAAGTCGCCCGGCGACGGCACCGCGCCGCCGTCCAGCGCCCGGTCGTACCGCGGCGTG
>VXNE01000187.1 GCA_009840715.1 Gammaproteobacteria bacterium | reverse complement strand
CCACCGCCGGCAACGCCCGCCCTTCGACAAACTCCAGGAACGCTCCCCCGCCCGTCGAGATGTACGAGATCCCGTCGCGGACCCCGTACTTGTCGATAGCCGCGATCGTGTCCCCGCCCCCGGCCACAGAGAACGCATCACTCGCAGCGACGGCTTCGGCGACCAAGCGGGTGCCTTCCCCGAACTGGTCGTACTCGAAGACGCCTAGCGGTCCGTTCCACAAGATCGTGCCCGCTTCCGAGAGCAGGTCCCGGAACGAGCGTGCCGTGACCGGGCCAACATCGAGGATCATCTCCGAGTCTGCTACTTCGTCCGCCCCCCGCAGGACGGCCGCGACGTCGGGACCCACCCGCGTGGCGGTCATCACGTCCGAGGGTAGCGGGACGTCCACCCGACCCACGATGCGCCGGGCGACGTTGGCCTGGTCTTCCTCCACCAGGGACGCTCCCACGGCCCGGCCCGCGGCCAGGAGGAAAGTGTTCGCGATGCCGCCCCCCGCGAGCATCCGGTCCGCGACGCCCGCGAGGGACTCGAGCACGGCGAGCTTGGTGGAGACCTTGGCGCCTCCCACGATCGCCACCAGCGGCCGCGCCGGGGATTCGAGCGCGCGGTGCAGGGCGTCGATTTCCCGAGCGAGCAGCGGCCCCGCGCAGGCGATCGGTGCGTGCTTTGCGACACCGTGCGTCGAGGCCTGCGCCCGGTGGGCGGTGGCGAAGGCGTCCATCACGTAGACATCGCACGAGGCCGCCATCCGCTTGGCCAGGGCATCGTCGTTCGCTTTCTCTCCCGGTTCGAACCGGACGTTCTCGAGCACGACGACCTCGCCAGGAGCGATCTCGGCGTCGTACCGTCCTCCGGGAACCAACCGTACCTCCTGACCAAGCCGTTCGCCGAGCGCGGCGGCCACCGGGGCGAGGGAGAACGTCGGATCCACGACACCCTCCGTCGGACGCCCGAGATGCGACATGACCATCACCGACGCACCCTGCCGCGTGCACTCGGCGATGGTGGGGACCGCCGCGTCGATGCGGGCGGCGTTGGCGACGCGTCCGTCGGCGATCGGGACGTTCAGGTCTTCCCGGATGAGCACGCGCTTGCCGGCCAGGGGCACGTCGCCCATCAGGATCATGGGCACCGCGCCGCGACCTCCCGGATGGCGTTGGCCACCGCTTCCGCATGGATGCCCATGGCTTCCAACGCGACGCCGCCCGGCGCGGAGACGCCGAACGTCTCGACGCCGACGACCGCGCCGTCCAGCCCCACGAAGCGGTACCAGTAGTCCGGGTGACCCGCCTCCACGGCGACCCGCCGGCGGCAGGCCGCGGGCAGCACGGACTCGCGGTAGTCCGCGTCCTGGGCCAGGAAGACGTCCACGCTCGGCATCGACACGACACGCACGCCGCGCCCCGCGTCGCCGAGCAGCGCAGCCGCCTCGACCGCCAGTTCCACCTCCGAGCCAGTCGCGATGACCACGACTTCGAGCGCTTCGGCCTCCTGGCGCAGGACGTAGCCCCCTCTCTCGATCGGCGCCGTGGCCTCCCGGGACTGGCAGGCCGTCTTCTGCCTCGTCAGCGCCAACGCCGTGGGCCCGTCCGTCCGCGCCAGCGCCGCGGCCCACGCATACGCGGTCTCCACGGCGTCGCACGGGCGCCACAGCGAGAGGTTGGGCGTGGTGCGCAGGTTCGTGAGCTGTTCGACGGGCTGGTGCGTCGGCCCGTCTTCGCCGAGCCCGACGCTGTCGTGCGTGTAGACCAGCACGTTGCGGATGCCCATGAGCGCCGCGAGCCGGACGGCGTTGCGCGCGTACTCCATGAACACCAGGAACGTGCCCGAGTAGGGGATCATTCCGCCGTGCAGCGCGATGCCGTTCGCGATGGCCGTCATGCCGAACTCGCGCACCCCGAAGTTGAGGTAGCGCCCGCCTTCGTGCAGCCATCCGGCCCCGGACCACTGCGTGCCGTTGGACCCGGTGAGGTCCGCGGAGCCCCCGAGCAGTTCCGGAATGAACGGGCCGAGCACGTCGAGGCAGGCCTGCGATGCCTTGCGGGTCTCGATGGGCGTTCCGCCGGCCTGGGCTTCGGCGGCGTACGCGAGCAGCCGCTGCCGCCAGCCCGCCGGCAGCGTCCCCCGCATGCGCCGCTCGAACTCCTCCGCGAGTTCGGGGAATGCCTCCCGGTAGCGCTCGAGCAGGTCCTCCCACTCCCCTTCCAGTGCCGCGCCCCGCGGACGCATGTCCCAGTCCCGGTACACCTCGCGCGGAATCTCGAACGGGGCGAAGCCCCA
Organism: Gammaproteobacteria bacterium; assembly: GCA_009840715.1. Lineage (GTDB taxonomy): Bacteria > Pseudomonadota > Gammaproteobacteria > Pseudomonadales > Azotimanducaceae > VXNE01. Next base: position 4,033 of record VXNE01000187.1, on the reverse strand, counting down.
GTTGAGCCGCCGCCGCGTCGCCGCGACCTCGCCCGCCCCGCGCGCCGCCCCGTGGGCGGCGGCGGTCCCCTGTTTCGCCGGCGCGCCGAATCCGATGACCGTCCGGCAGCAGATCAGCGTGGGCCGCGCGTCCTCTTCGACCGCCGCCGCCAGCGCCTCCCGGACGCTGTCCGGGTCATGGCCGTCCACGTCCCGGACGACGTGCCACGCGTACGCTTCGAAGCGCGCCGCGACGTCTTCCGTGTGCCAGTGCCGCGTCTCCCCGTCGATGGAGATGCCGTTGTCGTCGTAGATGCAGGCGAGCTTGCCGAGTCCCAGGGTGCCGGCGAGGGACGCCGCTTCGTGCGTCACGCCCTCCATCATGCAGCCGTCCCCGGCGAATACCCAGGTGCGGTGGTCCATCACGGGGAGACCCTCGCGATTGAACTCCCGCGCGAGCAACGACTCCGCCAGCGCCATGCCGACGCCGTTCGCGAGGCCCTGGCCCAGGGGACCCGTGGTCGTCTCGATTCCCGGGCAGATGCCGTACTCCGGATGCCCCGCCGTCTTCGAGTGCAACTGCCGGAAGTCGCGGAGGTCGTCCAGGCTGACGTCGTACCCCGTCAGGTGCAACACGGCATAGAGCAGCATCGATCCATGACCGTTCGACATGACGAGCCGGTCCCGGTTCCACCAGTCGGGATTGCCCGGGTTGTGTCGCAACACCTCGCGCCACAGCACTTCGGCGACGTCCGCGAGGCCCATCGGCGCCCCGGGGTGGCCGCTCTTCGCCTTTTCCACCGCGTCCATGGCGAGCGCACGCACGGCGTTCGCCCGATCCGTTCGGGAAGAGGGCATGGGGGTCTCTCGAGTGTTCCGCAGGCGGCCGTAGTATCTCATTTTTCGCGGCCCGGACCCCGGGCCCGGACCCGCGTTTCCACGCCCTCGCCGGCCCCGTGGAGCGCCGATCGGTTGCGCTACAATGCGCGCCCCACTGCCTGGACGGGTCGATGTCCGACTTCCACGTTTTCACTTCCGAGTCCGTGTCCGAGGGCCATCCCGACAAGATGGCGGACCAGATCTCGGACGCCGTGCTCGACGCGATGCTGGAGCAGGACGTGGAGTCGCGGGTCGCCTGCGAGACCCTCATCAAGGACGGCCTGGTGGTGCTCGGCGGCGAGATTCGCTCGGCAGCACAGGTAGACATCGACCGCCTGGCGCGCAGTGTGATCGAGGAGATCGGCTACGACGACATCGCCCTCGGGTTCGACCCGAAGAGTTGCGCGGTCGTCAATGCCTTGGGGATGCAGTCCACGGACATCGCCATGGGCGTGGACGCGACGGAGGGCCGCGAACAGGGGGCGGGAGACCAGGGGCTGATGTTCGGCTACGCCACCAACGAGACCGACGTGCTCATGCCGGCGCCGATCACCTACGCCCACCGCCTCATGGAGCAGCAGGCGAAGGCGCGCCGCAACTCCCTGTCCTTCCTCGGCCCCGACGCCAAGAGCCAGCTCACCTTCCAGTACGACGACGGCCAGCCCGTGGGGGTGAACACCGTCGTGCTTTCCACCCAGCATGCGGCGGACGTTGCGAGAAGCGATCTCGAGGAAGCGGTGATGGAAGAGATCGTCAAGCCCGTGCTCCCGGGCAACTGGCTCACCCGCGAGACCCGGGTCCACATCAATCCCACGGGCAGTTTCGTCATCGGCGGACCGCTCGGCGACTGCGGCGTCACCGGGCGCAAGATCATCGTCGACACTTACGGCGGCATGGCGCGTCACGGCGGCGGCGCCTTCTCCGGCAAGGACCCTTCCAAGGTGGACCGTTCGGCGGCTTACGCCAGCCGCTACGTCGCCAAGAACATCGTGGCGGCCGGTCTCGCGGATCGCTGCGAGCTGCAGGTCAGTTACGCCATCGGCATCGCCGAGCCGACCTCCATCGACATCGACACGTTCGGCACCGGCAAGGTCGACGACGAGCGCATCGTTCGGCTCGTACGCGAGCACTTCGACCTGCGCCCCCAGGGGCTCATCGATATGCTCGACCTGAAGCGACCCATCTATCGACGGACCGCGGCGTACGGGCATTTCGGCCGAACCGGGGACGAGTTCACATGGGAACGGACCGACAAGGCGGAAGCCCTGGCCGCGGCGCTGTAGCCGGACCGGCGCGGACCTCGCCCCGCCGCCTCAGCTTCGAGTTTTTCCCGCCGAAGACGGACCGGGGCCGCGCCAACCTGTTGCGCACCGCAACGCGCCTCCTCGAGGCCGGCGGCGCCGCCACCGAGTTCTGCTCCGTCACCTACGGCGCCGGCGGATCGACCCGGACCGGGACATTCGAAGCCGTGCACGCGCTCCGGGAAGGGGGCATCAACGCGGTGCCGCACCTGTCCTGGGGGGCGGATCCCGCCGCGGCGATGCGCAAGTTCCTCGCCCGGTACCGCGAACTCGGCGTCGACCGCATCGTCGCCCTGCGCGGCGACATTCCCTCCGGCGTGGGACCGCGAAGCCAGGTGCACCATGCCGTCGAACTCGTGCGGCTCATCCGCGAGTCGGAGGACGACCGCTTCCAGATCGAGGTGGCGGCCTATCCGGAGGTCCATCCGGACGCCCCTTCTCCCGAGGCGGACCTCGATTACCTCAAGCAGAAGGTCGACGCCGGCGCAGACGGGTGCATCACGCAGTACTTCTATCACCCGGAGAGCTACTTCTACTTCGTCGACCGCTGCCGGACCCGGGGCATCGACGCGCCCATCGTCCCGGGCATCATGCCGATCACGAACTACGACGGTCTCGTCCGATTCTCCGACGCCTGCGGCGCCGACATCCCGCGCTGGATCCGGTTGCGGCTAGAGGCCTACCGGGACGACGAAGCCTCGCTCGCCGCGTTCGGGACGGAAGTCGTCACGCGCCTTTGCCAGCGCCTGCTGGACAATGGCGCGCCCGGCCTGCACTTCTACACGCTGAACAAGGCCCCGCCGACCCTGGCTATCGCCGGGAATCTCGGACTCGCCCGGGAAGCGGAGACCTGACGGGACGGAGAAGATGGCTCACGTCGCCTTCCTGATCGACCCCATCGCCACGCTGGACCTGAAGAAGGACAGCACGCTGGCCATGGTGCGCGCCGCGCTGCGGCGCGGCTGGCGCGTGAGCTGTTTCGAGCAGGGGGACCTCGCCTGGCGGAACGACGCGCCGCGCGCCATCCTGCGGGAGCTGAGCCTCGACGCGGGGTTCCTCGAAGCCCTGGATCCCGAGCGGGCGCCCGCGCGCTGGCACGAACTCGGTACACCGGAGGAGGTGGACTTCTCCTCGGTGGACCTCGTGATGATGCGCAAGGATCCGCCCTTCGACATGGAGTACATCTACGCGACGTACTTCCTCGAGCACATCCAGGCCCGCGGCACGCCGGTGGTGAACGACCCACGGAGCCTGCGGGACTGCAACGAGAAATTCTTCGCCACCTGGTTTGCCGACTGCACGCCGCCCCTCGTGATCACGAGGCGCGCCGAGCGGCTGCTCGACTTCCACGCCGAGCACGGGGACGTGGTCTTCAAGCCCCTCGACGGCATGGGGGGCACCAACATCTTCCGCGCGCGGCCGGACGATCCGAACCTGCGCGTCATCATCGAGAACCTGACGGACCTCGGCCGCCGCCAGATCATGGCGCAGCGCTACCTGCCCGACATCGTCGACGGCGACAAGCGCATCCTGCTGATCGACGGCGAGCCCGTGAACTACGCCCTGGCGCGCATCCCCCAGCAGGGCGAGTCCCGCGGCAACCTCGCCGCCGGCGGCGCCGGCGTCGGACGCCCGCTCACCGACCGCGACCGCTTCATCGCCGGGCAGGTGGGTCCGGAACTCGCGCGCCGCGGCATCCTGTTCGCCGGCATCGACGTCATCGGCGACTACCTCACCGAGATCAACGTCACCTGCCCGACGTGCATCCGCGAACTCGACGCCCAGTTCTCCCTCGACATCGGCGGGATGCTGATGGACCGCCTGGCGGAGCGCTTCGGGCTCTCTCGTGGGGGGGGGGGGGGGGGGGGGGGGCG
>VXNE01000019.1 GCA_009840715.1 Gammaproteobacteria bacterium | reverse complement strand
GTAAGATCGGCGGCAGCGTCAGATGTGTATATCAGAAAGGTCGACGACCTGCTCCCGGAGCACGTCGGACTCGACGCGTTGCAGCAGGGTGTCCTGCGAATAGTACCAATTGACTACCTGTTCCGGGTTCTCGTAGCTGGACGCCAGTTCCTCGATGCGCCCCCGTACCCTGCCGGCGTCCACCGTCAGCCCTTCCCGTTCGATGACCGCGCGGGTCAGCAGCATCTCGCGTATTGACTTTTCCGCCTCTCGCCGGGCGATCTCCATGGCCGCTTCCGGCGGCTCGGGGGACTCGCCGTCCGCGCCGAAGAGCTGGGGGAGTTCGGAGCGGATCTGCCCGAGGCGCTCCTGGACCATGCACTTCGGGATCTCGAACGTGTGCAGGTCGACCATCCGCTCCATGACCTGGCTCGCCAACTGCCTCCGGATGGCCGCCGTGAGACGGCCGTCCATGTCCTTGCGGACCGCCGTGCGAAAGGCCTCTTCGCCGCCTTCGCCCGCGTCGCGGTCAGCGGCCACCTCGAACGAGGCAAAGAACGCCTCATCGAGATCGGGGACCTGCCCTTCCGCGATCTCCCGGACGGTCAGGTCGAACTCCGCCTCGCGGCCGCGCAGGTCCTCGTCCGTCATGGCTTCGGGAAAGGTGGAGGTGATGCGTTTCGTGTCGCCGGGGGCCATGCCCACGGCAGCGTCCGCGACGTTCGGGAAGAAGAACTCGTCCCCGGCCACGAAAGACATGCCCTCATGGTGGAAGTCCCCTTCGCCGCACTGCGCGAGGTCCGCGGTGACGCGGTCCCCCGCAAGGGCCGGCCGCTCCACCGCGCTCCACGTCGTGCGGCCCTTGCGCAGCCGGTCGACCATCGCGTCGACGTCCGCGTCCGTAACCTCGGCTTCCGGGCGGTTGACCCGCACGCCCGACAGGTCACCGAGCTGGATGTCCGGCAACACCTCGAAAGTAGCGGTGAACTGGAACCCGTCCGTGGCCTCGAGATCTCCCGGGTCGAACGTCGGCGTACCCGCGGGGTGCAGGTGTTCCTGGTGCAGCGCGTCGTGAAAGCTCGACTGCATCATCTGCACCGCGACCTCGGCGCGGATGCTCGTGCCGAAGCGGCGCCGCACTTCCTTGAGCGGAATCTTGCCCGGGCGAAACCCGTTCAGGCGCACCGTGCGCGCGGTCTCGCGCAGCCTCCTCCCGAACGCTTCCTCGAACGGTTCGGGGTCCAGCCGGACGTGCATCCTGCGTTCCAGGCCGCCGGTGTTCTCGACAGATATTTGCATGGCACTCAAACGCCGGACCGCTCCGGCCTACCGGCGCGCCACGCACGGCCCGGGCATGGCGCACCCATGTTGGGGTGGATGTTGGGGTGGACGATGGGGTTCGAACCCACGACCGCTGGATCCACAATCCAGAGCTCTACCCGCTGAGCTACGCCCACCATCGACGCACATTGTAACTGAGCAGCTGCGCCAGAGGCTCTCCCCGACGGGGATGGCACGCCCGGCAGGACTCGAACCTGCAACCGCCGGCTTAGAAGGCCGATGCTCTATCCAGTTGAGCTACGGGCGCAGTCCTGGCGCGCCCCGCACTTTGAAGTTACTTCCGGTCAGACTTCAGTTAGACGCGCTATACCTTTGCCGCGAAAGGGAAACTGGTCGGGGTAGGGAGATTCGAACTCCCGACTTCCTGCTCCCAAAGCAGGCGCGCTGCCAGACTGCGCCATACCCCGCCGCACGGCCGCGCGATCATACTGGCGCGCCCCTCGACCGTCAAACGCTCGAGTGTCCAAGGCCTGCCTGTCCTCTCTCGCTAGCGGTTCACAGGAACCGAACAGAATCCGTGCCGATCCTGCAGAGGTTTCGGTCAGGGTAAGCCTCTTCGCCTGTGGCTCGAACAGCATGGTCCAGAAGCGGTTTTCGTCCCGGTATCCCGCCAGCAGGGTCGATGCGCCGGGACCGCGACCGAAGGACGCGACGCGGATCGCGACACCGTCTGTCGTGGCCGTCCCGGCTTCGAAGTCGAGCGTCACGTACACGGGCAGCAGGAAGTACGGTGGGATCTCGGTGCTCGTGCATTGCCGTTCGTTCGGGCACTGCGCCACCACGCGCAGCGCACAGTAGGTCTGGGCCAACTGGGCGGTTTCCGCGCGGATTGGCGCGGCGATCGCGGCCAGGGCCAACCAAAGGGCCAGCGCTGCCCAGCGGCGCTCAGCGGACATCGAGTTGCTCCGTCACGGCGCGGTCGGCGGCGTTGATCGCCCCTTGCAGCAGCGGTATGGCATCTGAATCGCTGTTGGCGATGGACACGCGGTGCATCTGCGCCCTGCCCCGCACATGGGGGCCGTTCGCCTGGTTCCAGGCGGGATTGTCGTGTACGGGGTTGTACACGTAGGCGTACGCGTGGGGCCAACGATTGACGGTGATGGCGGCCACGTCCCGGGACACATCCATGCCGTAGGGTCCCCAGATGGCGTCCATTTCCCTGAGGACGTTCCGTTCGTACTCGGCGAACGGCATGGACAGCATCCTGTGCCGGCCCAGCCGATTCTGCTCGCGCGGCGTGTTGCCGTCGTTGTACGTCGCGGGATAGTGCTCCGCGCAGACCACGACGGGATCGTCCGGGTCCGCCGCGTATCGGTAGTCGCCCAGGCTGACAGGAAGACTCAGGAGGTATTCGTTCGCGAACCCCTCCGGGACATGAACGTAACCGGCGCCGGAGTCGGCGATCGCTTGCCACCTGCGCAGGGCGATGGTGATGTAACCGATGGGAGGCTTCTCCGCGTAGGCCAGGGCGGCGGCCTGTTCGCTGCCCATTTCCGGGCAGATGTGCGACAGCATCCTGTTCCAGCAGGCCGCGATGCAGTGCCTTGCGCGGACGCGGGCCGGCGTGCCGTCCCGCAGGTAGCAGACATCCACGAAGTTACGGTACTCATCGTGGCGGATGTCCACGACCAGGCTGTTCAACCGAATGCGGGTGGCGTTGGTCGGTCGATCGAGTTGGCCGTAGTCGAACGCGGCCAGGAGGGTGTCCGCCTGGCCGGCTCCGGGGGCGAGTCCAGGGGTGACGTTCGGAATCAGGGACCGCACCATCATCCTTACCATGCCGGCGTTGCCGTCCGGAAAGTGATAGGTCCGGTAGCCCGGACCGGCGCCGCCGAGCCCGAGCACCTGCATCAGTGCCGGATCCTTGTCGAGGCCCGGCACCGGCAGTCCGTGCAGGATAGCCATGCGTACGCTCTCGACATCCATCCGGTTGCCGGTCCCTTCCGCACCCATGGAGACCAGAATGCGGATGCCTTCGTCGGTGAGGCCGACCTCGTCACGCAGGTAGCGGGTGTAGGCGGTTCGAGTCAGCTTCTCCACCGTCTGGTTCAAGGTGAGGCCCGGCAGGACGGCGCTGCGAGCCGATCCGTACAGGGAGTGCAGCTTCTGCTTCGTTGCATCGCTCACCGGAAAATCGGCAAACGCCTCCCGATAGTCCACCCCCGGCTCGGGGACGGGCGACCCAAAGGGGTTGGGCAGGAGCGCGCGGGCGTTGAAGTGGGCCGGGTCGAAATAGATGCTGCGCCGAATGTACCTCAGGTAGAACCGTCCATCGAAGCCGTCGTGCAGGGCCTCGAGGTCGACGCCGAGGCCATCGAACAGACGCGACATCGGCTCGGAGTGTTTCCGGGGCACGATCAGCACGCTGCCCCCGTAGCCGAGCAGGCGCTTGCCGTCCACGTCGAACTCGTTGCGCTTCGCATGGCCTCCGAAGTCGTCGTGGTTGTCGAGAATCAGGATGCGGCTTCCGGGCCCGACGCGGTCTCTGAACATCCAGGCAGCGGCCAGACCGGACACGCCGCCGCCAACCACCACGAGGTCGTAGGTCTCGTCGGTCTGCTCAGCGGGCCGTTCGAAGCGCTTGCCGTGCCACGCCATTTCGTGAGCCGCTTCGAAGGAACCTTCGTGGGCGCCCCGCAGCCCCGTGCGGGCCGGCGGATACGCGTCGGGATGAAGCGTCGTCGGATCGTGCGGCCTGCCCGGGGCCCCATGCAGCGGGACGAAACCGCTGCCGGCCGCAAGCGCGACGCCGCCGATGAAGTCTCTGCGTTTGATGCCTGGCATGACGCTCCGTCCTGCCGACGTATCTCACACCGGACGATAGTCCGCAAGCGCTGCATGCCGTTCGCGGTGTGAGCAGGCTCGCCCGCCCTGGCCAGGTTTCAATGGGTGCCTTGAGCGACGCGGTCCGATGATTGGTAGCCTTGGTCGTCGGGCGAGCCAACACGCCAGGAGGGATCGACGATGAGTGCCATCTCCCGCCGAGATTTTGTCAACGGTGTCGCCATGAGCGCGGTCGCGGCCGGCACGCTGTCACCGGTCCAGGCCGTGGCCCGCGGGCTGCTGTCGCCCGCGGCGCTCGGCCCGGACTACTACCCGCCAGCGCTGACCGGTCTGCGCGGCTCGCACGTCGGCTCCTACGAGGTCGCGCACGCGGTGGGTCGCGAAGGCAAGAGATACCCCTCGCCCGCGGCGCAGACCGACGAGACGTACGATCTGGTCATCGTGGGCGGCGGACTGTCCGGGCTCGCCGCCGCCTGGTTCTTCCGCGAAGCGGCGGGGGCCGACGCCCGGATCCTCGTCCTCGATAACCACGACGACTTCGGCGGTCACGCCAAGCAGGTCGAGTTCGAGGTGAACGGGCGCCGCATCATTTCCTACGGCGGAAGCCAGACGGTGGCGGAGTACAGCACGTATGGACCGGCGGCGCGGCGCCTGATGAAAGCCGTTGGCTTCGACCGGGAGCCGTTCAAGGAGTACTTCGATCTCGAGTTCTACCGGAAGTACATGCAGCCGGCGATCTACTTCGACGGTGAGCGATACGGCGAGAGCAAGCTCGTCCGGGCCCCGATGGGTACGCTCGCCGACAACGTCGGGATCGAGCGCTCGCATGACTATGCCGCGATGATCGCCGAGTTCCCGGTGTCCGAAGCGGCCAGGCAGCAGCTCACCCGTCTGTTCACTGCGAAACGCGAATCGGTTTTCGCGGACGCGAAGGGAGAACGGGCTCTCGAGAAGATGCTGACCCGGTCGTACGAGGCCTTCGTGCGTGAGGAGCACGGCCTAGGGGACGAGGCGTGCGGGGTGCTGCGCGACTACGTGAAGGGGCCGGGCACGCAGCTGGGCCTCGACTCGATGAACGTCGTCATGGGTGGCGTGTTCACGCACCTCCCGGTGCCAGGCATCGAGAACCTCGACCAAAGCGTGCTCGAGATGCTGGGCCTCGTCGGCGCGGGCGGGCGGCCCGACGGCTACATCCACCACTTCCCCGGCGGCAACTCGGGCGTCGCCCGCCTGATCGTGCGCGACCTGATCCCCGGTGTCGCCCCCGGCAACACGCAGGAAGACATGGTGCTTGCCCGGTTCGACTACAGCAAGCTGGACGACGAGCGCAATGCCGTCCGCCTGCGCCTCAACAGCACGGCGGTGGATGTCCGGCACGCGGAAGACGGCAACGTGGTGGATGTGACATACGTCCAGGGCGAAACGGCGTTTCGCGTGCGCGGCAAGCACGCGGTGATGGCCTGCTACAACCACATGCTGCCGTGGATCTGCCCCGAGATGGGCGAGGAGCAGAGGACGGCGGTGCGCTATGCCTCCAAGACCCCGTTCGCCTACACACAGGTGGCGCTCAGGAACTGGCGCGCGATCGCGAAGAGCGGGCACGGAATGGTCTACTCGCCCGGCGCCTTCATTTCGGAGTTCTGGCTGGACTTCCCGGTCAGCATGGGCGGATACGAGTTTCCGAAAGACCCGGACGGGCCCATCGTGATGACGGCGTTCCCGATCGAGACGCCGGACGCGAGCGGCTTGCCGCCGCGCGAACAGTTCCGCGTGGGGCGGGCCAGGATGCTGGCAAGGCCCTTCGCGGAGTACGAATCCGCGATCCTCTCGCAGATGGACAAGGTGTGGGGACCGTACGGCATGGATGCGCGGCGCGATGTGGCCGCGATCACGGTCAACCGCTGGCCGCACGGCTATTCGTACAGCTACGACCCGCTCTGGGACCCGCCGGAGTATGACATCTACGCCGATACGGGCCCCCATGTCGCGGGTCGTGCACAGATGCACCGGGTGTCCATCGCCAACTCCGACGCGGGAGCGCTGGCCATGGTCCAGGAGGCGATAGGTCAGGCGCATCGGGCAGTGACGGAACAGTTGGCGGTGTCCGGTTAGGCGCCGCCGGATCACGGACTCGCCACAAACCTGACGTGCACTCCGGGGGCCGGCCACCGCCCCGCCCCCGTCACGGAC
>VXNE01000248.1 GCA_009840715.1 Gammaproteobacteria bacterium | reverse complement strand
GGCGCCCCCCGCCGCGCCCGGCCGCTGGGGCCGCGGCCCCGGCGCCACCGTCGCCGCCGTGCCCGCCGCGTCGTAGACGCGCACCTCGAGACCGCGCGGCGCTCCCTCGATCGCGAGCCGCACGCGCAGCGCCTTCGCCCCGGGCGACACCACCCCAAGGGCTGCCGCAAGCCCGCCGTCCGGCGTGGGGACCCAGCTCAAACCGGCGCTGTCCGCCACGGCGCCCATGTGCTGCGCAAGGTTGCGGCCGAACCCCAAGTGCTGCACCGGCGGCTTCAATCCGTCCACGTCGTCCGCGGCGCCGGCATCGTCCGCCCTGCTCATCTCGCTCCGGGTCGGCGCCGGCAACCGGTGGACGATCTGCGGCGCCAGCGGTTCCCGTCCCGCCGATCCGCCGGCGTCGGTGTCCGCTTGCGCGGCCTGCGCCCGGAAGGTCTCCGTCGGGACGGTCAGGAACTCGTTCTCCGCGCCGACCGCCGTCTGCCCGCCAGGCGCAACGCACAGCAGCAACATCACGCCGGCGCCTCGAGCCGCCCGTGCCGCGCGGCGCGGCAGCCACATCGAGGAAACACGGGAGAAGGCCGACCGCGTTGCGCTGCGGGCGCAGGAGGTCAGGCGCGGGGGATCACGCTCCCGCCGCTCGGTTGCCGTCCCAGCCGTTACGTGCGTCAACCCCGTCAGCGCCACACCCAGACTTCCACGCCACAGACCGACCGGCAATGCCGACCGTTTCTGATCCTGAACGCAATGGTGCGAAACGGCGTAAGTCGCTGTAAATCCTTCAAATTTGAAGGTGTCGGAGGGGCGGACGAAGAGGGTCCGGGGCCGGCGCGAAGCGCGGGAGCTCCCGCCGCCGGCGGTACACGCATCCCGGACGGCGCGTCCGCCTTCGCCCGGTGTCGGGGCGTCTCACGCCCTTGGAGGCGCGTGATGTAAGCGTAACCTCCGTTTGGCCGAGACGCCCGCGCGACCATCTCCTGCCCGAACCCTGTCCCGCCTACCTCGTGCACCACCATCGTCACGGAACCGTGCGGGTCATCCGCAATCCGCCCGGACAGCGACCAGCCGTAGCGCGTCTCCGCGACCCGATGGATCTCGGCGCTCAGGTCAACGTCGGCGAACAGGTTGAGACCCAGCCGCGCCGGGCGGTTGTCCTCCAATGCCTCGCGTGCCAACGCGAGTTCACGCGTGTCGACGACGACCGAACGGCTGCGCAGCACCTCGACAGGACTCGGGTCGGATCGCGTGTCGCCACCGTCGAGCGCGCGCGTGCGGATGTCAGCATGCGGTATGCCACGCCGCTGTTCCGCAATCGCGGCAACCGGCATAAAGATGCCTGCCGCCGCCCTCTCCGCACCGAAGGCGGTGGTCGAAGCGACCGCCAGCGCGCCGATCGTCGCGGTCGCCACAGCCAGCCACCAACCACCTGCATGCGTCGTGTCCACCTATCGACTCCGCGGCGCCGTCGAGAGATTCGTCACGTGTCCGGTGGGGCTCTCGAGCAGGCTGATCACCGTGAGCGGCCGGTCCGACACGACCGTCAGCCGCCACTTGCCGGCGCCGTCCCCGAGGACGCCCTCGAAGCCGTGGCCCCCGGTCTCCAGCGTCGCCGCCGTGTATTCGCGTACCGCGCCCGGCGGAACGGTCAGCCTCAACTCGCCGGACCACTCGCCCGCGTCGTCGACCCCCCAGATCGTCACCGCGGCCGCCTCCGCGCCGGTATTGACCAACCGCAGCGAACTGACCTGATTCACATTGCTGCCGGGGTTCAACGTGGCCACGGGATAGAAGCCCTCGGCTGGCAGCACCGTATCGTGGACCGCAGTCAGAAAACCGTCCTCGGTGCGGACGTAGGCAAACACGTCGAGTTCGAGATCGCTGGTCAGTTCGAGCCGCCAGTCTCCCGTGCCCGCGCCCGTGCTCCCCGTCAGCCCCTTTTCCAGGTTGCCGACTTCCAGATCGTTCGAGTTGAAATGCACCGTCTCGCCCGCCGCGACGGCCAACGTCATGGGCTCGTACGCCCAGTCGGATTCGTCGTAAGCGCTAATCCGGACATCACCCGCCTGACCGGACCGGTTCACTACCCGCACGAATCCCTGACGCCCCGATGCGTCCGACGCCGACGGGAACAACGCCACCCGATGAATCCCGTCCCCGGCTCCCACCGGCGCCGTCGACAGGTTCGTCAGGTGTCCCGTGTTCCGGTTCTCCAGCAAGCTCATGGCCGCGACCGGCTGATCGGCGTCGACGTTGAGCCGCCACTTCCCCTGGCCGTCGCCCAGCGATCCGACCACACCGGAACCCGACTCCAGGTCGCCCGATGACAGCGTCACCGACGCGCCCGCTGGAACCGTCACCTGCACGCCCTCGCCCGGCGAAACGCCCGAGTCGTCCACCCCCGTTATCGTTGCCGGGGCTTCCACATCGCCCGAATTGATCAAGCGCAGGAGGCTCAACTGGCCAACGTTGCTCGCGGGATTGAACGTCACCACGCGCAGTCCCTCCGGCCCCGTCGGCGCCACGTCGTGCATCGACGTGAGGAAACCATCCCGGGTGCGAATGTATGACAGCACCTCAATGTCGAGATCCGACTCGAGCGTCAGGCGCCAGTCGCCCTGACCGGACCCGATCCCTTCCGTCAGTCCCTTGCCCGCGTTGCCGGCTTCCAGGTCGCCGGAGTTGAAGTGCGCCGTCTGACGACCGTCCATCGACAGCACCACCGGGCCGTAGCGCATGCCGGCATCGTCGACCGCCGTGATCTGGACCTCGCCGCCCCGCGTGGAACGGTTGACGACCCGGGCGAACCCTTCGCGATCCGGGTCCGCAGCGCGCGGGAACAGCCAGACCGCGGGAGTGGTCGTACGCCCCGGCGCATCCACGGTCACCGCGAAGACGTACTCTTCGACCGTGCCGTCGGCGTAGCTGACCGCCACCTGCACGGTCGTCTCGCCCAACCCGTCCGGCGTCACCGTCAGCGTTCCGTTCACCAACGTGGCGTTCGCCACCCCGGGATCGCTCGAAATCACCGACATCTCCGGGACTTCCCCGTCCCGGGCGAAGGCCTCGGCAACATCAGCCCGGAAGGGCGCACCGCCCGGGTTCAACACCGCGCCGTCCAGGCCGATGACCGGGAGGGCGCCGCCGAGGGCGACGCGGACCCCCCGGTAACCGAGCGGCACGCGTGGTGCAACGGTCATTCGCAGCAGAACGGGTCCGTCGGCCGCGACGTCGAACGGTGCGCTCTCGGTGTCGCCGTTCTCTATCGTCACGTCCCTGCGGAACGACGAGCCCCCCGTCGCCGCGACGCGGACCGTGATCGGCCAGGGAGCGCCTTCGCGAACACGGACCACCGCCTGCCGCGGGCCTGATGCCGCCGCCCCCGACCCGACCCGATCGAGTTCCACCGTCAGCGCGAACGGCGCGCCCGGGTTGCCCGACAGATCCAGCTCCATCTCGCCGTGCCTGCAGGCCCGGCTCGTGAAGCCTGCGAAAACGCCAGGGGGTAGCGCGCTCAGGGAGTTGTTTGCCAGGTTCAGGCGCCCAAGACTCCAACCGGGGAACGTCGTACCGGAAACGTCTTCGATGAGGTTATCGGAGACATCCAGAGTCGATACAACGTTGGCAATGGCCTGCGAGGGAATCGTTCGGAGTTGCGTTCGGCGAAGGTTCAGGCTCCATATCTTTGGGATAGCCGCAAACGCGTCCGGACGGAGTTCGCCCAGCGGATTGCCGTTCAATCGCAACGACAACAGATCCTGAGGGCCACGCAGCATCTCCTTGGTAATCTCGGTGATCCTGTTCTCGTAGAGATACAGCTCCAAAAGTCTTCGCTGATCGGAAAAGACGCCCTCCGGCAAGCTCGTCAGCTCCAGATTGGCCAAGTGCAGGTAGCGCAACTCCGACAAGCCGGAGAAGGCGTCGCTGGCCAGGGACCTGATCGGATTGCCGTACAGGTTCAGACGGGTGAGTGACCGCAGCGACCGTATCGCCGGCGGCACGACGTCGAGATCGGAACAACACAGATCCAGCAGCTTCAGGTTACGCAGATCGCCGAACGCACCGTCCTCGATCGTCAGACCCGGGTTCCCCCGGAGCCGCAACTCCACCAGGTTTGCGAGCCCCGCAAAATCACCATCGCGGACGGTGTCAATCGACTTGGTTGCGAGGTCCAGGGATCGCACTTCCAGCAGGTCAAACTCAGAAACGGCACCACAGGTCGAGCCGGTCACGTTCGTAATGCCGTCACGCACCTGCGGGGTCCGCTCGCACACGCTGACCGGTGCGATGGCACCGGATTGATAGACCGCGAGCATCTCGCCGGCCAGGACCACGTGGCCGATCCGTGCGGGCCCGTCGTTCGTCATGACGCGGTAGGTCACTTCCCCTGGGCCCTTCCCCGCCGCGTCGGATGTCAGCTCCACATGCTCGCCGAACGCGGTCGCCGTCCATGTGCAGGATCGTGCGGCGTCGACTTCGACGGAGAACTCTCCCCCTGAGGCGGCAACGTCCCGCCGCATTCCCGAGAGTCGGTAGTCGCAACGCGTCGCACTATCGCGGTAACCGGTGATCAAGCTCCGTCTTTCGTTCAGGCTGCGAACCCCATCGGCCGGTCCCTCGACGGCGTCCGTACGTACAACGCCGGCCACGCCGAGCGAATCCCCCGTTCCGGCGGGGTGTTTCCGGTCCGGATTCGAGAAGCGTTGAATCTGGGAACAGGTAAACCCCTGGTGTCGGCACTGGGTGTCGTACGACATGATGGTGCGCCAGCGGCTTTCCTGCGATGCCCCGGAGTCGAAGGCGCGCTGATTCACGTAGCCGTACGCGTAGGCATGGAGAGGGACTTCCGCAAAAGCCCACCCGGAGTCGGCCTCCTCATAGCGGTCATGCAACAGCCCCATGACATGGCCGACCTCATGGGCAAGGAACGTCGGCCAGGAAAGGCTATTGCTGACAGAAAAGGCAAACGCGGACGGGTCCTCCGCTTCCACCTTCAAGAGTTCACCAACTCCGCCTCCTCCAGGCTGGTCGACGATCAAGTGGACGACATCCGCCGCATACGACTCCCGCAGTGCGTGCGCCTCTTCGAGAACGCCGTCATTCGGCGCGATCGCGTATTGCAGATCAAACCACTGGTTGGTCACTCCGGCGCTGCCCCGTGCCCTTGACTCCTCATAGTCCACGAGCGCTGCTGCAACCAGACTCAGCCGCAGGTTGACTCCACTGGCCTCATAAGCGTCGTTCGCCCATGCCACCGCCAGGTCGATACTGGCGCGCATGCGCCGAAGGCTGCCCTCGAGCTCGAGCGCGGCCTGGGTAAACAGAACCAGCAGGTCTACTTCCGAGCCGTCGTCGTCCGATGCCGCCGCGACAGGCGCGCGGGTGGCGCTGTCCCGCCAGGCCACTTCGTGTGAACGCCCGTCCACACCGCAGGCGAAGTCTCCCGATACCTCCTGAACGGCGTGAACGGTCCCGCCGCGGGAGCCGATGACGAAGCTGCCGTCCCGCGTGTGGACGGCCCCCGCAACGATGTCCCCGTGCACCACCATCGTCACGGAACCGTGCGGGTCGCCCTCGATGCGCCCCGACAGCGACCAGCCGTAACGCGTATCCGCGACCCGGTGCATCTCGGCGTTCAGGTCAACGTCGGAGAACAGGTTGAGACGTACCCGCGCGTCGCGACCGTCCTCCAATGCCGCGCGTACCGTTGAGAGTTCACTTGCATCGACGCCGACCGAACGGCTGCGCAGCACCTCTACAGGGCTCGGGGTGGATCGCGGGTCGGCGCGATCGAGCGGATCAAGCGCAAGCCTGCGTACGTCGGGTTGCGTTACGCGGGCCCGTTGTTCCGCAACGGTGGCAACCGGCGTGAAGATGCCTTCCGCCGCATTCACCTCCGCGCCGAAGGCAGTGATCGCAGTCAGCACCATCGCGACGGTCGTCCTGGTCGCCACAGCCGCCAGCCGCGACCGGTCCGCGGCGCGCTGCACCGTCATCGAACCGCCGGCCGGGGCTCCTCCCCCCGCAACGACGGCAGCGCGCGCGCCACCAGCCGGCGCAGCCGCGTGCGGTCCGCGGGCAGCCACGCGTCCAGAACGCCGTCGTCGTCGCGCAGTCCGTCGCCCCGCCGCAGGATCCCGAGCGCCGGGCCGTTGGCCCCCGACCTCTCTCGCCGATTGTTGGCCCCCAATTCACCCTCCTGATCGACTCGACCCGCCGCGCCTCGGCGCGGGTTTCCCTGCAAAGTCGACGCGCCACGGCGCACCAAGGCGGCCGCTTCCGCCAGATCAGAGAGGCTGTTTACAGAGGTTTGCGCCGCCGCG
>VXNE01000394.1 GCA_009840715.1 Gammaproteobacteria bacterium | reverse complement strand
TATCGCGTCCGCGCGCTGCGCCGCTTCGTCGCGTTGCAACGGGGGACGTTCGAGGCCACCGAGTCCCTGGAACAGTTGCGTTTCCTCGAGAACGACATCGACATCGTCGTCGCGGACGCCGTCGCCCCGGTTCCCGGCGGTGTCGATACGCCGGCGGACCTCGCGCGGGTCAGGGCGGTCCTGGGAGACTCGGCCTGACCCGACCGGTCAGCGGGCCGCCATCCGGATCCCGGCGTCGATGCGGATCGTCTCGCCGTTGAGGTAAGGGTTCTCGACGATCTGCCGGACGAGGAGGGCGTATTCCGAGGCGTCGCCCAGGCGCTTCGGGAACTGCGTCATCTCGATCAGCGGGTCGCGCACGGCCGGAGGGGCTCCAATCATCATGGGCGTCTCGAAGATCCCGGGCGCGATCGTGCAGACGCGGATGCCGGAGCGCGACAGGTCCCGGGCGATCGGCAGGGTCATGCCCACGACGCCGCCCTTGGACGCACTGTAAGCGGCCTGGCCGATCTGACCGTCAAAGGCGGCCACCGAAGCCGTGTTGACGATGACCCCGCGCTCATCGTCCTCGTTCTTCTGCATCGCGGCGGCGCAGCAGCGCAGCGTGTTGAACGTTCCGATCAGGTTGACCTGGATGACCATGCTGAAGGCCGCCAGGGGGAGCGGGCCGTCCCGCCCGACGGTACGCGCGGCGGCGGCGATGCCGGCGCAGTTCACGTTGATGTGGATGTTCCCGAACCGCTTCATCACGGCGTCGATCGCGGCCTCGACGGAAGCTTCGTCGGTGACGTCCGCCACGGTCGGGCTGGCGGAGGGGCCGAGTTCTTCCGCCGCCTGGTGCACGAGCGCCTCGTTGCGGTCGAGGAGGACGGCCTGGCCACCGTTGGCGATCACCATCTCCGCCGTCGCGCGCCCGAGCCCCGACGCGCCTCCGGTAATCACCGCCACCTTGTCGTTGATGTCCATTCTCACCCTCTCCATTCCGCAGCGTGACCGTGGCCGCGATTCTACGCGCCGACGGGCGACGCGTGGCCGGAATCCGCCGGACGCGGATAAGATGTCCGCGTGACCTATGCCCCACCGCAGCACGTGGCGTCCGCCGGGACGACGCCCGCAGATCTGCGGGAGCTGCTGCTTGTCCCGGCGTTCCTGTCCCGCCGCGACGCCGACGAGCTGTTCCGGCATTGCCTCGCGGACCTCGACTGGAGGCAGGAGCGTGTCCGGCTGTTCGGGCGGGAGATGGACGCCCCGCGCCTCTGTGCCTGCTACGGTCGGCCAGGACTCGCCTACCGCTACAGCGGTGTGACGCGCCGCTGCGCGCCGTGGACCGCCCCCCTTCGGGAAGCCGTCGAGCGCATCGGCCAGCGGCTTGGCGCGTCCTTCAACTTCGTGCTCGCCAACCGGTACCGGGACGGCTCCGACGCGGTCGGCTGGCACGCGGACGACGAGCGCGGGATCGGGCCGGTCATCGCGTCCGTAAGCCTCGGCTCGGAGAGACTGTTCCGTGTCCGGCCCAGGGAGGGTGGTCCGTCCACGGCGCTACGGCTGGGTCATGGCGACCTCGTCCTCATGTGGGGTCGATGCCAGCGCGACTTCCGGCACGCGCTCCCGCGGACCCGCGCTCCGGTGGGCACGCGGGTAAACCTCACGCTCCGCCGGGTCGGTTCGCCCGGCTTCCGCGCCCGGGCCGGCGTCACGTGAGCCGCGTCCGCCGCTCGGTGTCGCTCCGGCTGGCGAACAGCCTCCGGGTGGAGAGCGTGGCCGAGGAGTACGTGGAGGCGCGGGACGCGTCGGAACTCTGCAGCGCCCTCGATCGCGCGCGGCGCGATGCCGTGCCGGTGACCCTCCTGGGGGGCGGCACGAACGTGGTCCCGCTGCGCCGCATCGAGGGGCGGGTCGTGCGGGTGGCGAGCCGGGGCATCTCCTTTCGACGCGGTCGCGAGGGTGCGCGCGTTGTGGCGGCGGCGGGGGAGTCCTGGCATGGCCTCGTCCGCGCGTGCCTGGGCCGGGGCCTGGTGGGCCCGGAGAACCTCGCCCTCATTCCGGGGACCGTCGGCGCGGCGCCGATCCAGAACATCGGCGCGTACGGGCGGGAACTCTCCAGGTGGGTTTCCGGCGTCTCGGTCGTCGACACCGTTTCTCTCGAGCGGAAGGTGCTGAACGCGGCGGAATGCGGCTTTCGCTACCGGGACAGCGCCTTCAAGTCGGAGGAGCGCGGCCGCTACGTCGTGACCGCCGTCACGCTCGACCTCCGGGACGAGCCCGCGGAGGCGGGGTATCCGGGCCTCGCGGCGGAGCTGGACCGACTGGGACGGGCGCCGTCGTCGGTCTCGGTGGCCGAGGCGGTCATCCGCCTGCGTCGGCGCAAGCTGCCCGACCCCCGACGCGTCGGCAACGCCGGGAGCTTCTTCAAGAACCCGACGCTGACCGCGGAAGCGTTCGACCGTCTGCGCGGCATGGTGGACATCCCTGGGTTTTCCGACGGCGAACGCGTACGCATCCCGGCGGCGAGACTGATCGACGACCGCGGCTGGAAGGGCTACCGGGCCGGCGACGCAGGCGTCTGGTCACGGCACGCCTTGGTGCTCGTCAACCATGGCGGAGCAGGGGGGCGTGAGATCCTCGATCTCGCGTACCGCATCCGCGACGACGTCGCGCAGCGGTTCGATGTCGAACTGGAGCTCGAGCCCGCCGTGCTGGGGCGGGATTAGCGCGAACGCCGAGCATTCCAGCGGTCAGTTGCCCCGGGCAACCGTCGTCACGAGTGTCATCGAACCAGCAAGCGGCCCCATCCTGCCCCAGCGTCGCGAAACCCGTCCATGGGGGTGCGCAAGAGAAGCAGGCCTGCTCGAAGTCGGAGTATCCCGTGTGAGCTCGCCGTGCGGAATGCGGTTCGCAAGTGCCCTCTCAGCCCGCAAGCGGTAGAACGCGGGCGCACGGGACATCGGTACGCCTGGCGCGGGCAGGCGACGCATTGCCATCCAGGCGTCCGGAGGACCGGTCTCATGAGCAAGGATTTCCGGCACCGGCGCCGCTCTCCCCAGCCGTGCGTTCGCCGCGACCTCCAATGCACAGCGCGCCGCACCGTCGCCGGACGAGGACCTTTTCGCGACCACGCCGAGTCGGTCGTCCAGATAGACATGGTTCCGTCCGGCGTACGCGGCTAGCAGGCGACGGCGCACGTTCGTAGTGAGCGCTTCGCTCACGTGCCCACCCTGAAGGGAGATCCCCGGGGGCGTTTGGAGGAAGTCCTCGAGCCGCGGCCGTCTCCCGCAGGCAACCGGGGGCGCAGACTTCATGAATGGGCCCCCGGCGCTCCTCCGGTCAGTCGCTTCCCTCGCTTTCCGCTGCTGCGGCCCTGCGGCGGGCCTCCCTGGGGTCGTTGGAGGCCCTCCCGGGGCCCACATCCGTCCTGCGGGGAGAGGGTTGCAAGGCCGAATCCCCCTCGACCGCCTCGCCGGCGGCGGACGACGAAGGTGCGTCCGCGACCGTCTGCCGGGGAGCGGGAGCATCTTCGGCACTGTCGCTCGCCGTGTCCGCGGCGGGCGGTGGTGTGTCCACTCTCCGCGTGATCGGCGCCGCCTCCTCGACGGGCGCTTCGGACGCGGGGCGTTGCCGCGGATCGTTGCTGGCGCGGCCCGGCGGGCGAGTTTCGCCGGTCGTTCCGGCGGTGGCCGCTGCATCCGCCTCGGCCGCTGGCGCCGCATTCGTCTCGGCCGGCGCCGCTACACTCGTCTCGACGGCTGCCGCTACACTCGTTTCGACTGCGGCGTCTGCTTTCGTCTCGGCCGTGCCAGTCTCATCCGCCTCGGCGGCCAGCATCGCGGCGGCGATGGAGTCGGGTTCCGCCTCCATGGTGGCTGCGGCTGCCAGGGGCTCCGGCCGGGCCGGCGGAGTCGAGGACGACTCGCGACCGCCTCCCTCGATGGCGGAACGGTCACGCCGCGGTTTGCGCTTGTTGGGCTGGGCCGGCCCGTCCGGCCTGGTCTCCGCCGCGCTCGAGGCGCGATCCTCGGCGGTGGCCTGTTGGTCGGCTCCACCACGGCGGCGACCCCGCCGGGGTCCGCGGTCCTCGGCCGGCTTGTCCCGCGCCGTGTCGTCGTGTCGACGTCTGCCCTCGGCCTGTCCACGTGACCGCGAGCTGGCCCGGTCCCGGCCGCGGTCCCGGTCGCGGTCGCGGTCCCGGTCGCGGTCGCGGTCGCGGTCCCGATCCCGCTCACGGTCCCGATTGCGGGCCTGTCCCTGCCCGTTCTCGCCTCGCGACGCGCTGCCGTTGCCGCGGCCGCTCTGCCGCTCCTGGCCGCGCCGCGACCTGCCGCGACGCTCCTGGTCGCCGCGGCGTTCGCGTCGCTCCTGTCCTTCGGTTCGGCGTTCGGCGCGGTTCCCTCCCTGCCCGCGCGAGCGGTCACCTTGTCGCTTGGGTCCCTCTTCGCCGGGGCGCTGACGTTGACCGCCGGACTTCCCCTGGGGGCGCTGTGCGGCGTCGTCTCCTTCGCCGCCGAACAGGTTGGTGAACAGTCTGCGGAACGGGCCGGGGCGCGACGGCGTCGGAGCCGGCTGCGCGGGCGCCATGGACTTGACCGCCGGCTCCTGCGCCTGTGCCTTGCGCCCGTTGTCGCGCGGCGTGGGCAAGTCGACCTCGCTCGCCGTGTCCGCGAGCTCGTAACTCAATACCGCCGCCTCGGCCTCGGCGTCGTCCTCCCGGATGCGCTGGACTTCGTAGTGCGGCGTCTCCAGGTTACCAGCCGGCACGATCACGAGGTGCGTGTTCGTGCGGCGTTCGATTTCCGCGACGTCGCCGCGTTTCTCGTTCAGGAGGTACGCCGCGACGTTGAGCGGCACCAGCGCGCGCACGATGGAGCTGCGTTCCTTCAGAGACTCCTCTTCCATCACCCGCAGGATGGACAGGGCGAGGGAACGGATGTCCTGAATGCGCCCCTGGCCGCCGCAGCGCGGACAGACCTCGGTGGTCATCTCCACCAGCGAGGGCCGCAGCCGTTGCCGCGACATCTCCATCAGCCCGAACCGCGAGATGCGCCCGGTCTGGATGCGGGCCCGGTCCGCCTCCATCGCTTCGCGCAGGCGCGTCTCGACGGCGCGCTGATTCCGGGTGCTCGACATGTCGATGAAGTCGATGACGATCAGGCCGCCCACGTCGCGCAGGCGCAACTGCCGTGCGATCTCCTCGGCCGCCTCGAGATTGGTGTTGAGGGCCGTCTCCTCGATGTCCGCGCCGCGCGTCGCCCGCGCGGAGTTGATGTCGATCGATACGAGCGCCTCGGTGGGGTCGATGACGACCGCGCCACCGGACGGCAGCTTCACTTCGTGGTGGAAGGCCGTCTCGATCTGGGTCTCGATCTGGTAGCGGCTGAACAGCGGGACGTCGTCGGAGTAAAGCCGAATGCGGTCCTTGTAGCCGGGCATGACCTGGTCGACGAAGCGGGAGGCCTCCCCGAACGCTTCCTCGCTGTCGATGAGGAGCTCGCCGATGTCCTGCCGCAGGTAGTCGCGGATGGCCCGGAGGACGACGTTGTTCTCCTGGTAGATCAGCGCGGGGGCTCTCTGTTCGTCGCCCGCGGTCCGGATGGCCTCCCAGAGCTGCAGCAGGTAGTCGAGGTCCCATTGCAATTCCTCGGCGCTACGCCCGACGCCCGCGGTGCGCACGATCACACCCATGCCGTCGGGAATCTCGAGCCCGGAGAGCGACTCGCGCAGGCTCTCGCGGTCCTCACCCTCGATTCGCCGGGAGATGCCCCCGGCGCGCGGGTTGTTCGGGAGGAGGACCATGTACCGGCCCGCCAGGCTGAGGAACGTGGTCAGGGCGGCGCCCTTGTTGCCGCGCTCCTCCTTGTCGACCTGGACCAGGAACTGCTGGCCCGGCGTGATGAGGTCGCTGATGCTAGGCCGCCGACCCTCCCCGTCGGCCTGGTCGGCCTGGTCGGGTTTCGCGAACAGTTCCCGGGCGATCTCCTTGGCGGGGAGGAAACCGTGGCGGTCGGAGCCGAACTCGATGAAGGCGGCCCCGAGGCTCGGTTCTACGCTGGTGACCCTGGCCTGGTAGACGTTGCCTTTCTTCTGCTCCCGCCCGTGACTCTCGATATCGAAGTCATAAAGGCGTTGGCCGTCCACGAGTGCGACGCGCACCTCTTCGGGCTGCGTCGCGTTGATGAGCATGCGTTTCATAGTGCAGTAATTCCGTGGTTACGGCGCGAAACGCGCTCGATTCCGAAAGCGTCGAGCGAAGCGTCGGCTGCCTGGGCGCGGACCCCGTTCCCGGGGCCGCGCGCCCGGTAAACGACCCCCAGGAGGGTATAAACAAATAC
>VXNE01000487.1 GCA_009840715.1 Gammaproteobacteria bacterium | reverse complement strand
GGTGGCCAGGTCATGGCACAACAATGTACTAGTTATTTATGGGACAGTACACTAGCAGGGTGTCGGACTTCGCGCGACAGCGCGACGGCCGACACCCTGCTGGACCGGCTTGGGCTGGGGCCAGGAGCCTTCAGCCGGGGAGCGCGAGGGCGGCCCGCGCAGGGACTTGCCCTCGCAAGAAGACTCCGCGCCCGTTAGGGCGACGGCTTCGGTGGCGCTAACCCTGCGAGAACTCCGGATAGGCCTCGATGCCTGTCTCGGAGACGTCCGCGCCGCGGTCCTCGTCCTCTTCGGAGATGCGGATTCCCATCGCGTACTTGAGGATGGCCCACACGATGAGGCTCGCGATAAACACCCAGCCGAAGATGCCGACGATGCCGAGCAGTTGGCCGCCGATGGTGGCGTCGTCGTTGCTGAACACCACCGCGACAATGCCCCAGATGCCACAGGTGCCGTGCACGCTGATCGCGCCGACCGGGTCGTCGATCCTGAGCCGGTCGAGCAGCACGATGGAGGCGACCACGATCAGGCCACCGATGGCGCCGACGATCATGGACCAGAACGCGCTCCCGGACAGCGGATCCGCGGTGATGGCCACGAGCCCCGCCAGGGCGCCGTTCAGGGCCATCGTCAGGTCGGCCTTGCCGAACCAGATGCGTGCGAGCACGAGCGCTGCCACCCGGCCGCCGCAGGCGGCGATGTTTGTTTTTACTAAAAATTTCGCGACGGCGTTCGCCTCGTCGACGTTGGAGAGTTTGAGCTCCGAACCGCCGTTGAAGCCGAACCAGCCGAACCACAGGACGAACATCCCGAGCGTCGCGAGCGGCATGTTGCATCCCGGTATGGCGTTCACGCGCCCGTCCGGGCCGTATTTGCCCGCCCTCGGCCCGAGGAGCAGCACGCCGGCCAGCGCGGCGGCGGCGCCGCACATGTGCACGATCCCGGAACCGGCGAAGTCGGAGTACCCGGCTTCGGACAGCCAGCCGCCGCCCCAGGTCCACATGCCCTGCAGGGGGTAGATGAACGCGGTCATCACCACGGCGAACGCGAGGAACGCCCAGAGCTTCATCCGCTCCGCAACGGCCCCGGACACGATGGACATCGCCGTCGCGACGAACACGACCTGGAAGAAGTAGTCGGAGCGGTTGGAGTAGTACGTCTCGCCGCCGCTCGCGACGACGGCCTCCGCGGTGTTTTCCGGTTGCAGCAGGAAGCCGAAGCTCGGGAAGATGCCGCCGGCCTCGGTCCCGCCCACGTACATGATGTGGTAGCCGACGAGCAGGTACATGATGCAGGCGATGGAGTAGAGCGCGACGTTCTTCGTCAGGATCTCGGCCGTGTTCTTGGCGCGGACCATGCCCGACTCGAGCATGGAGAAGCCGCACGCCATGAACATGACGAGGACGCCCATGACCAGGAAGTAGAACGTGTCGATGGCGTAGTTGGTTTGGATCAGGTCTTCCACTGTGACTCTCCTGTGAAATCCTGCGACGGGGTCACCGCCCCTCGCGTTAGTCCCGGGGGCCGAAGGGTCCCGTCGCCTAGATGGCCTCGGACCCGGTCTCGCCGGTCCGGATGCGAACGACTTCCCCGAGGGGCGTGACGAAGACCTTGCCGTCACCCACCTTGCCCGTGTTGGCGGACCGGGAGATGGCTTCGAGGCATTGATCGAGGATGTCGTCGCCGACGGCGACCTCGATCTTCACTTTCGGGAGGAAGTCCACGACGTATTCGGCCCCGCGGTACAGTTCCGTGTGGCCCTTCTGGCGGCCGAAGCCCTTGACTTCGGTCACCGTCATTCCGGCCACGCCGACTTCCGAGAGGGCTTCGCGGACGTCGTCGAGCTTGAACGGCTTGATGATCGCCGTAATGAGTTTCATCTGACTGCTCCTGTGGTCGGGAGGCGCCCGATGGCCGCGCGCGTGGCGCGCGACCGCTCAAGGACGCATCGCGGGTTCTGCCGCTACAGGCTCTTCGAGATCGACAGGATGACGCGGGCTTCGCAGTCGGCGTCGCACACGTCCTCGTCGAGATCCGTGCCGATCAGGCCGATGCCGATGTCCGCACCGGCCACCGGGAACGTGAGGGTCACGCCGTAGTCGATGTACATGTCGTCGTCGCCGTTGATCTCGTCCGCGTTGTTGAAGCCGACGTGGAAGTCGATCGCGGCGTTCTCGGTCACCGACCAGCTATAGCCGGCGTACGGGTAGTAGAAGGTGGGTCCGCCGTCGCCGAGATAGGCGTCGGAGTAGTTGATCCCGAACGTGAAGGCGTTGACCCCGACGGAGGCGGCGAGCTCGTTGTAGTCGTAAGCGTCCCCCTCGCTGATGTACTCGAAGCGGATGTAGCTCACGTCGTAGGAAACGCCGCTGTCCCCGAATTCGCCGCCGTAGCCGACGTAGAGGTCGAGCTCCGTGCTCGTGTCGTCGCCGAAGTTGACGTTGGACATCCACGTCCCGACGTAGAATCCGGACTCGGCGGCGACGTCGAAGCCGCCCTGAATCGCCGGGTCGCGGGTCGTCTGCGACCAGCCGCGGAAGGAGTAGTCCGTGGCGATCGTGACGTTGCCCGAAATCTCGGCGGCCGTCGCACCGAGAGCCAGGCAACCTGAAATCAGGGCCAGTATTGTCTTGCGCATTTGCGTCCTCAACCTCTCTATCCCGTTTGAAGTTCGAATGCTTGTGGCCGATGGGGCAACCACCTCGCCGGGTCGTTCACTCGACCGCGAAGTTGCGTCGGTCTCCCAAGCGCCCTGCATGCTGCACATACCGTGCCACCTGTGGGGCCGGGCCGCCCCGGGGCAGTTTGGCTACGGCGCGAAGGGGTACGACGGGATCACCCGCCGGGTGATTGGCGGGAATGCTCTACTGGCGTGCTCGTAATGCACCAAACTGGTGCATTACGGGGTTCAGGTGTTGAGGGGAACCGTAGGGGACGCCCTAGTGGCGTCCCGTTTCAGAGTCATGCACGGAACCACCCCGGGCGGGGACGAGCCCCGCCCCTACAGCGCGTTGGCTCCGGTCTCGCCGGTGCGGATGCGGACGATCTCCTCGAGGCTGGAAACGAAGACCTTGCCGTCTCCGACCTTCCCGGTGTTGGCGGACTTGCCGATCGCCTCGATGCACTCGTCGAGCATGCCATCGTCGACGGCGATTTCGATCTTGACCTTGGGCAGGAAGTCGACAGCGTATTCCGCACCCCGGTAGAGTTCGGTGTGGCCCTTCTGGCGCCCGAACCCCTTGACCTCGGTCACCGTCATCCCGGACACGCCGATCTCGGAGAGCGCTTCGCGCACATCGTCGAGTTTGAATGGCTTGATGATCGCCGTTATCAGTTTCACCGTGGATTCTCCTTCAGCCCGGGCCTAACGCATGCCCGTCGATTGTCACTCAATTGGCCGGGATTTCCTACCGGCCCGGGGCACGGCGGACGGGAAGGTCACCAGCACGTTGATACAGCAGGAACCGGTCCCGTTTCCCGCAGATATCGGTGAGCCCGGCTTCGCGAAAGCAGAACGCCGCCTGCTGGCCCAGGCGCCGCGACGCTCCCATGGCCTCGGCCAGGTCCCGCGAGGTAAAGGCCTCGGGGATTGGGGCGTCGATCATGGCGAAGAGGTCCGCCATGCCCTCGATGGTGTGGGTCTCGATGACCTCCAGCAGGCGGCGGTCGATGCTCACCCAGTCCCGCCGACGCCGCCGGCGCCTCCCCTGGTACGGGACGCGTATGTCCTCGTCGACCACCATCACGATGTGGAGCGTCAGGTTGGGATGATCGAGCAGGGTCGGGATGCCGGTGAGCGCCTGGAACACGTCGAACGGCGCCCCGTGCTTTGGTGATTTGCGACGCGCGGTGGGGACGCCGGGGTCCCCACCGTCCGCGGGCGGATGGTCCATTCGGACGATGAAACGGTCCCGGGCGATGGGATGCACCAGCGTCACGGGATGCTTCGCCAGCAGCCGCGGCAGTTTGCGCTTGAGCGAGGAGAACGAGCCGGTCTGTATTTCGACGATGCGATCGCCCAGGAGCACGTCGGCCACGTAGCCGCCGACGACCGTTTCGACGGCGCCGCCCCGGGCCGCGTAGCGCTCCTTCAGCGCCCGATGGAGCGATCGCTCGTTCAGTTCGCCTATCGAGGCGGGCATCAACCCATGAAGGCCGCCGGGTACGTGCGGACAGCGTAGCAGCGCCCGGCGTTGGCGGCGAACGCTCCACCGACGCGGGGACAACGGCTTACGCGTTTCGGGGACACCTGCCGTAGTGACGCCCGGCCACGCCTGCGAGACTGGACGGATGGCTGACCTGCACATGGAATCGGGTACGACGCCGGCCGGCGTGGGGGCCGCGCAAGCGCCGCCGCGGCCCTGGCTGCGGGTACGCAGCCGGGCGCAGAGCGGGGTCGAGGCGCCGGAAGTGACGATAGAAGCCCACCGACCGGGGGGCGCGTCCGGCTTTTCGGTAGTCGGTATGGCGCAGACCGCCGTGCGGGAAGCCCGGGACCGGGTCAAGAGCGCAATCAAGACGATGCAGCTCGAGTTTCCGAGCGGGCAGTTGGTCGTGAACCTGGCCCCGGCGGACCTGGCCAAGCACGGCAGCCGCTACGACCTGGCCATCGCCATGAGTGTTCTGGCCGCCACGCGGCAGATTCCGGCGCGGCACCTGGAAGACCTGGAGTTCATCGGCGAGCTGTCGCTGTACGGGGAGGTGCGCGGCGTGCGGGGCCGTTTCGGCGCCGCGATGGCGGCGCTGGCCGCCGGCCGCGGGCTTGTGTTTCCGATGCGGAACGCGGGTGAGCTGGGTCCGCTCGCGGACGCCAGGTTGTACCCGGTGCGCACGCTCGCCGACGCGGTGCACCTCGCCCGTGCACGGGAACCCGCGGCGCGGCCGCTTCCACCGCGTCTTCGGACGCGCCAGAGCACTGTGCCGTCCCTGCGGGACGTCAAGGGCCAGTTGGCCGCAAAGCGGGCCTTGACGGTGGCCGCGGCCGGTGGCCACCACCTGCTGATGCGCGGGCCGCCGGGAACGGGCAAAACGATGCTGGCGCGGCGGCTCACCGGTCTGCTGCCGCCGCTCGCGCCGGTCGAGGCGGTCGAGGTGGCGAACATCTACTCGGCCGCCGGGCGCGAGCGTCGGGATCCGGAGCTGCGCCCCTTCCGCGATCCTCACCACACGGCCTCCGCGGCCGCCCTGATCGGGGGCGGTACGCCGATACTTCCGGGCGAGGTCTCCCTGGCACACGGGGGCGTGCTGTTCCTGGACGAGATCCCCGAGTTCCGGCGCGACGCGCTCGAGTCGCTACGGGAACCGCTGGAGTCCTCCGAGGTGGTTGTCTCGAGGGTCCGGGAGCGGTGCCGCTTTCCGGCCGGTTTCCAGTTGGTCGCGGCGATGAACCCCTGCCCCGCCGGACTGCTCTGCGACGAGACCCGCTGCCGTTGCACGCCACAGCAGGTGCAGCGTTACCAGAGCCGGTTGTCCGGTCCGTTGCTCGACCGCATCGACCTCAACGTGGAGGTGGGGCCGGTCGACGAGGACGAGCTGTGGGAGCGCGCGCCGCCGTTGGACGAGGCGGACCTCCGCCGCAGGGTCGCGGCCACGCGAACGGCGCAACTGGCCGGCCGGGGAAAGTACAACCGGGACCTGGACGCGCGGGAGGTCGAGCGGCACTGTGCGCTCGACGCCAAGGGCCGGAGGCTCCTGAAGCTGGCCGTGAAGGAATACGGCCTGTCCGCGCGCGCCATACATCGGGTGCAGAAGGTGGCCCGGACGATCGCGGACCTCGCCGGCGCCGAGTCGATCCTGGGATCCCATGTCGCGGAGGCGCTGACCTACCGCGTAGGTTGAGCGCCGGGACTCAACCGCCGATGAGGTACTCGATGGCGGCGACCATCTCCTCTTCGGAGCATGCCATGCACGTGCCCTTCGGCGGCATCGCGCCCATCCCGGTCATGCTCGTCTGCAGCATAACGTCCATGCCCTTCGCAACCCGGGGCGCCCATTGCTCGGCGTCGTGCAGCAGCGGGGCGTTGCCCACGCCGGTGGCATGGCAGGCGAAGCAGAAACGGTCGTAGATCTGCTCTCCCGTGAGGGGCACGGCCGCCTCGGCCACGGTCTCCGGCGGCCGTACGGGCGCCGCGGCGACATCGCCGCAGACATCGTCGGTCTCCATGCAGGAAGTCCCCACGGGGGCGATGCGCGCGCGCATCTCGTCTTCCGTTCCCGCCGGGAGCGCGGCAGCCCCGACGCAGGCCGCGGCAAGCAGGCCTGCCAGTGCGAACAGTCGTTTCAAGACGCTGCCTCACTCCTTGCGATTCATGGTTTGGTCCGGGC
>VXNE01000445.1 GCA_009840715.1 Gammaproteobacteria bacterium | reverse complement strand
GGGCGCGGCGGGCGCCCGCGTCGGCGGGCCGGGTCTGCCCGAGCACGAAGCTCGACAGCTGGTAGTCGATGTACCCGACCAGGTCCTTGTAGATCTCGGAGCGCCCCTGCACGCTCGTCTCGCCCTCGAACTCGATCTCCATGGACGCCGGGATGATGGCGGCCATGTCCGGCACGACGTTGGCGACGGCGGTCCACAGCGCCTGCAGATCCTTCTCCGACGCGCCCGGCTCGAACTTGCCGATGCGGATCGGCATCCCGTACGCCTCCGCGAACCGCACCCAGTCCTTGACCGTGTAGCTTTTGAACAGCCAGCCCCAGGCAGCGATGCGCGCAAGACCTCCGCGAATCGGTAGTCCGGACTTCGCGGCGGAGGTGTGGCACACGAACTTGTAGGGAGCGAGCTCCTCCCAGCCGCCCGCTTCGTCGCGCAGCATCAGCTGGCGGCCACTGGTGCGGTCGAAGTCGAACCACTGCGGCAGGCGCCACTCGAGGCGCTCCGGCATCCACTGGCCTTCGGACATGTCCCACAGGATCTCGGCGACGGAGTAGCCCTTGCCGATGGCGTCCAGCAGGTCGTAGAGCTCGTCCTCGATCGAATCGCGCTCAAAGAATGCCTGACACAGTTCCGCATCGGCGACATCGTCGGGCGCGTCGGACACGGGCTCGACCGTCACACCGATTTGCGCGACGGAGCGCTTGCGCGTGTTGAGCACCCCGGCGTAGTGCATGTCGCGCTCCTCCATGCAATCAGCGGGTCAGGGCCGCGGCCGGTGTCTCATGGCTGCGCGGGGACTGGCGTACCACGGCGCTGGTACGCCACGTCGGGGGCTACGAGGACGACGCGGGCGGCGACATCGAGCGCTTCACGACCCTGGACGTGAACGTGCGCCGGGCCTTCGACCGTCTTCGGTGGGGCGGCGGGGAGACCTCGGTTGCGCTCGGCGTCGCCAACCTGCTCGACGAGGACCCGCCGTACGTGAACATCGCCGGCAGCTACGATCCGCGCTCGGCGGACCCGCGCGGACGGCGGTTGTTCGTGTCGGTGGGCTGGCGAGGCTGACGGAAACGCTCGGGGCGAGCGAAAGGCGTCGCGTCTTCGGGCGGCTTCGGGGGAGCCTCAGTCGGCTCGGAACGGGTCGCGCACCGTCACCGTGCCGTACAGCCGCCCGTGCTGGAAGTCCTCCGTCAGCAGTTCGGCCAGACCGTGCACCTCGGCGTAGGCCCAAAGATGCGCGTCGAACCAGGAGAGTCCGTAGGCAG
The DNA here is from genome assembly GCA_009840715.1 of Gammaproteobacteria bacterium. GTDB lineage: Bacteria > Pseudomonadota > Gammaproteobacteria > Pseudomonadales > Azotimanducaceae > VXNE01. The sequence goes on along the minus strand of VXNE01000445.1, from coordinate 5,077 downwards.
CGGCGCCTCGCAGGGCCGTCCGTAGCACGGTCTCGTCGGGGTAGAGCACGGGGAACTGCGCCATGATCTCTTCCGCTTCCCGGAGCGCGACCGAGTGTTGCAGCAGACGTTCGCCCGGCCGGCCCCGCGTGGTCGCGGCGACGAACTCGACGATGGCCTGGTGGGGAACTCGCGCCGTTCCGTCGGCGATACACTCGCGCAGCACGCGAGATGCCGTCGACTGCTTGTCGGGGAACCGGTGGTCGTACCGGTAGACCAGGACGTTGGTGTCAATCAGCGTCCGGGCCACGCTCGTAGAGCTCTTCCCGGGTCCAGCCGCGGCCGCTATCGGGACGTGGCGCCAGGCGGCCGGCCTGACGCGCTTCCTGGCGTTCGGTAGCCGCGTCGAACAGCGCCAGCCGCGCCTCCACGTCATGGCCGCCCGGGGGCGCCTCGGCGCCGGGAGGGACGACGCGGATCACGTCGCCGGCGCCCTCGAAGCGTATGTCGTCACCGGGGCGAATCGCGTAACGTGCCGCGAGCGCCTTGGGCAGAGTGACCTGCAGCTTGCTCGTAACCTTGCTCATTTCCTTACTGTAGCAAGGACCGCGTCCTTGTCAACGCGGTCACATCCGCCCGATTGCCGGATACCCCGCTGCCTCCCACGCGCGCCGCTCGGGCCCGTTGAAGTCGCGGGCGACCTCCTGCCGGGCGCCGAGGAGCATCGTGTTCCGCTCGGCGCCGTACTCCGGCCATTGTCCGACGCCGGGTCCGTTCGGGTCCCCCGTGCGCGCGAAGTTGAGCCAGGCGTCCTGGCAGAACGCCGCAAGCGCGTCCGCGTCCGGGCCTTCCCCGTGATGCGCGCGCGAGTTCGTCGCGTCGATGGTGCCGAACACGAAGCCCGACTCGATGCCGTGGTACGCGCCGAAGGCGCCGTCGCGCCAGGGCGACTCCCAGGTGAACACGTAATGGAAGACGCGGCCGGGGTGGGGCGTCTGGGCTTCCGCCGCCAGCACGCCCTGCATCCAGAAGTTCCGGTCGCCCTCCAGGACCAGGTACAGGTCCCCGGGGTCGACGGACAGGCCCTTGGCCGTCCGCGCGTCCCGGTAGGCCCCGGCCAGGCCTTCGATATCCGGGGTGAGGTCGCGCCCCTCGATGCGTCCGTACTCGGCGGCCGCCGCCGCCACCACGGTGGCGTGGTCCATGTCCTCAAGGCCCTCGAAGGTCGCCGCGTAGGGCTTGTACTCGTCAAGCGTCGAGCCGACCAGGATGTCGATCCCGGCGGCGGCGCCGTCCCGGACTGCGTCGATGGGCGGACGCGGGATCACCCTGCCGTCGACGATCGGTTCGAAGGGCGTCAGGCCGAGTTCCGGGTTGGCGGTTGCGGGACTCGACATGCGCGCCTCGATCTCGAGCAGCCGCTCGGTGGACAAGGCGCGGATGGCCGCCGGGTCTTCCGGCGAGACACCGGCGGACTCGAGCACGAACGCCGCGATCCGGTCCGCGAGATCCGCCGGCTGCACCGTCTGGCAGGCGCCGCTCTGCAGGATGCCGCGGTGCAGGAGCCCGTTCGCGGCCGGCATGCCGAGCAGCATGCCGATGCTGATGGCGCCGGCGGACTGGCCGAAGACGGTGACGTTGCCCGGATCTCCGCCAAAGCGCGCGATGTTGTCGCGCACCCATTCGAGGGCCGCAACCTGGTCGAGCAGCCCCTCGTTGCCGCTCGCGGGAATCGCGCCGCCGGTGATGCCCTCAAGTCGCAGGAAACCGAAGTTGGCCATCCGGTAGTTCAGGCTCACGATCACCACGTCGCCGCGCGCCACGAGGAAGCGGGGGTCGTTCAGGGGCATGGTGCCCACGCCCATGACGAAGCCGCCGCCGTGTACCCACACCATCACCGGGCGGCGCGCGTCGTCGAGACCGGGCGTGCAGACATTGAGATACAGGCAGTCCTCGCTGCGTTCGCCGTCCACGCGTTCGAGGTGCTCGGCCGTCGAGATGACGATGGGGTTTTGCGGACACGCCGATCCGAAGGCCGTTGCGTCGCGTACCTGACGCCACGGCGTGACGGGCTGCGGCGGCAGCCAGCGCAGGTCGCCGACGGGAGGGGCCGCGAACGGAATGCCGCGGAAGAAGTGGAGGCCGGCCTCGGCGAAGCCGGCGATGGGACCGTGCGTGGTTTCGACGGTGGAACCCGTCATGACGTGGCCTGCGCGATGGCGGTCCGGAGCGTCGTGACGATCTCGTCCACGTCCTCGCGGGTGGTGCAGAGCGGCGGGGCGAGCATCGTCGTGTCGCCGTTGCTCCGCACGATCAGGCCGCCGTCGAATGCCCGCTTCGAGACCCGCTCCGTTTTCTCGTAGAACGCCATCGTCGAGAGGTCGCCGCGCCGCCAGGCGATACCGGCCATGAGCCCGGCGCCGCGCACTTCTTCGATATCGGGATGCCGGACGAAGGCCTCGCGCAGCCGCTCGAGCAGGTAGGCGCCGACCGTGCGGCTGTTCTCGACCAGCCCCTCGGACTCGATGATGTCGATGTTGGCCAGCGCCGCGGCACAGCACGTCTGGTGATTGTTCAGGGTCTGCCCCGCCATGAACGGCACGCCCTCCGGTACCTGGTTGCGCAACACGTCGTAGGCCTTCGGACCCACTCCGGCCGCGCCGAGGGGGAGATACCCGCTCGTGATCCCCTTCGAGAGCGTCAGGAGGTCCGGGTGGGCGCCGACCCAGTCCATGGCGAACCAGCTCCCGGTCCTGCCGAAGGCGGTGACGACCTCGTCGAAGATGAGCAGGATGTCGTGTTGGTCGCAGAGTTCGCGGACGCCTTCGAAGTAGCCCTGCCGCGGCGGGATGACGCCGCCGGTGGCGATGACCGGCTCCACGACGAAACCGGCGATGGTGTCGGCCCCCTCGCGCTCGATGGTTGCCTCGAGGTCATCGAGGTCGTGGGTGTCGACCTCGACGTGCAACGGGTCCGGCTTGTCGAACCAGTGATACATGTCGATGCGGGTCGCGCTCGCCGCGCCGCGCGTGATCCCGTGGTAGCCGAGGCGCCGGGAGAGGATCTTCTGCCGATCCGGATTCCCCTTGATGGCGTGGTACTGCCGCGCGATGCGGAAGTTCATCTCGTTGGCGTCGGAACCGCAGAGCGTGAACAGGAAGCGCCGGATGCCGCTCTTCGCGGGGACGAGGTCCGCGAGGCGTTTCGCCAGCACGGCGGCCGGCTCGGACGTGTAACCCCAGAAGGCCGGGTAGTACGCCAGCGACTGCATCTGGGCCGTCGCGGCCGCACAGATCTCCTGGCGGCCGTGTCCGACCAGGATGTTCCACAACCCGGAGAGCCCGTCGATGAGCGTGCGGCCGTCGTCGAGGTGGACGCGGATACCCTCGCCGCCGACGACGAGGTGGCGGTCCTGGTCCCGGCGCAGCTCGGACAACGGGTGTAGGAGGTAGTCGCGGTCGAGGTCCGCCACGCTAAGGGGCGGTGCGTCCTGCGGGACCGTGTTCATGGCGGCGGGTCTCCTCGCGGTTGCAGCGACGGCGTGCCGGTCAGGATGTCGAGAACGACTGCTCGGCCAGGTACCGGAGGGTGAAGTCGGCGCACACGTCCGGCTCCTCGAGGAGCAGCAGATGTGTCGTCTCGGGCACGAAATCGTACTCGATGAGCAGGATCTCCGGCATCCGGACGCTCGGGAGAAACGAGTTCGGGACGGTCGGATCGGAGCCGATGACCTTGAGCGGACAAGCCATGGCGCCGAAGTCGATCTTGCGCGCGAAGGGATAGAGCGTGTCCCAGAGCCGGGCTTCGTGCTCGGGCGGGCAGCAGAGTTCGTAGCCGTCGCCGTCGCCGGCCGGCCGCAGCGTGCTGCGCGCGAAGAGATCGAGTCGCGCCGCGTCGAGGCGCGCGAACGCGGGCTTCTCCGAGAGCAGTTCCACGTAGTCCGATGGTTGGGCGAACCGGTCTCGGCGCCGGCGCGTGGCCGCTGCCATGCCCGCGCCGCGCCGCACGAGTTCGACCGTGGCCCGTCCCGGCAGCATGATGGGCGGGGCGAACAGCCCCAGGGCGGCGTACTCATAGCTGGTCCCGGCGTGGAGGGCGGCCATCGCCGTCAGCGAGTGAAAGACGCCGGCCTTGGGCCTGGCCCCGAAACGCTGGTCGATCTCCCGCGACACGCGGTCGAGGTCCGAGGCCACGGCCGGGATGGTGTGCGCATCGGGGTCGCCGACAGGGTTCCAGCCGTGGTTCCTGACGTCGTGGACGAACACGTCGAAGTCCCGGGTGAACCTGGACCAGAAGGGCCAGTAGGCGTCGGCGGCAAAGCCGTTGCCGTGGCCCAGCACGAGCCGTGGCCCGTCCGGGTTGCCGTGGCGTCGCAGCGTGATCGGATACCCGTCCACGGCGCGCACTTCATGCACGTCAAGCGGCTCCGGAACATGCAGGACGTTCCGACGGTGCGGATGGACCATGGGCAAGCTTGTCCGGCCGATATTCGAATAGCATAGTAGTCCAGTTCATGGCACGCGGAGAGACATGTCGCGCGAGGAGACGGACAACGGTCTGAGCATGGACCGTCAGGCCATGCTCGAGCTGGGCGGCAAGGCCATGGAAATGCTCGTGGACCGGATCATGGCGGTCGGTGAGGGGAGCGCCTGGGACGGCGAGTTTCGCCAGGTGCTGGAGGAACGGTTGCTCACGGCGCCGCCGGAACAGGGCCGGCCGGGGGCGGACGTGGTGGAGCAGGTGATGCGCGAGGTACTGCCGTACGCGGCGCGCCTGGACCATCCACGCTTCTTCGGCTTCGTTCCGTCGTCGCCGACGTGGCCGGGCGTCCTCGCGGACTTCCTGGCGGCGGGGTTCAACATCAACTCCTGCACGTGGCTGGTATCCAGCGGGACGAGCCAGATCGAACTGGTCGTGATCGACTGGATGCGGCAGTGGATCGGGTACCCGGAGAGCGCCGGCGGGCTGCTCACGAGCGGCGGCTCCGCGGCGAGCGTGGAGGCGTTGGTGACGGCGCGGGAGGCCGCCGGGCATCCGGACGGCCCGGTCGTCTACATGAACGACCAGCGTCCCAGCGCGCTCAAGCGCGCGGCGCTGA
>VXNE01000009.1:3815-6357 GCA_009840715.1 Gammaproteobacteria bacterium | reverse complement strand
CGTTGCGATCGTCCCGGGCCGCACCGCGTTCCAGCTGATGGAGACTCCCTGGGTCGCGCACCTGGTCGCGACGGTCTTCGTGACCTGGATGACTGCGGCCTTGCCCGCGCCGTACGAGACCGCCAGCGGCGAAGCGAACAGCCCGCCCACCGAGCCGAGGTTGACGATTGCCCCGGCCCCGGAGTCGCGCATCGCAGCAATGGCATGCCGGCAGCCGAGCATCACCCCGTCCATGTTGACGCGGTTCACGGCATGCCATTCGTCCAGGGTCAGGTCGGCGGGGTGCATCGGCCGCGGTTCCCGATGCGAGATGCCGGCGTTGTTCACGAGGATGTCGAGGCCCCCGAGAGCGTCCTGGCAGGCTTCCATCAAGGCTTGCCAGTCCGCCTCGGACGACACGTCGCAGCGGCGAAAGCAGGCGCCGTCGCCCAGCCCTTCGGCGGCGCGCTCCCCTGCCTCGACGTCCAGGTCGGCGAGCATCACGGCCGCGCCTTCCTCCACGAAGACTTCAGCGGTCGCGAGCCCGATGCCCGAAGCGGCCCCGGTCACCAGCGCCCGCCTGTCCTTGAGCAGCATGTCGTCCCTCCCCTGATGCGCCCGCGCTAGCCGGGCGGCATCACCAGGACCGGCTTGACCGCGACGCCGCGCTCCATGTCCGCCACCGCGCGGTTGATGTCGGCGAAATCGTAGGCCGTGACCAGCCGGTCCACCGGGAACCGCCCCTGGTCGTGCAGCGCGAGCAGCCGCGGCAGGAAGTCCCGCGGCACCGACGACCCCTGGCAGATGCCGTGCAGGGTCGCGACCCGCTCGAACAGCGTCCGCGTGGTGAAGGGGAAGGTCTCGCCCGGCGGCGGCGCGCTCACGATGCCGATGGCGCCCCCCTGCCCCAGGCAGGCGATACCGGTCTCGAGACCCGCCACGGTAGCCGAGGTCTCGAGCACGTAGCGGGCGCCACGGGGCAGCGCCTCGCGGAGGCGGGCCACGACATCCTCCGCCCGGGCGTCGACGGCGTGATCCGCACCCAGTTCCCGCGCGAGTTCGAGCCGCGAGGGCACGACGTCCACGGCCACGATCGGACGCGTGCCAACAATCCGCCCCGCCATCACCGCGCTCAGGCCGACCGCACCGACCCCGATGACGACGAGCGGGTGGCCGCCCGTCGCGCGGAACGTGTTGAGCACCGCGCCCGCCCCGGTCTGTACCCCGCATGGCAGCGCCGCGAGCAGTTCCGGGGGGTGGTCCGTGCGCACGGGCACCAGCGTCCGCTCGTGGGCGACCGCGAGGGTCGCGAAGGACGACTGCTGGAAGAACGCGCTGCTGACCGGCCCGCCATCGACACGGACCGGTTTCGTGCCGTCCGCCCGGGCGCCGCCGAACTTGAGGGCCGGTATGTGCTCGCAGCGGAACGGCTCCGCGCGGCGGCAGGGGGCACAGTCTCCGCAGGAGGGGTAGGAGAGGATGACGCGCTCACCCCTGGCGAAACGGGTCACTCCCGCGCCGGTCTCCAGGACCGTGCCCGTCCCCTCGTGGCCCAGCACCGCGGGAAGCGGCAGACGCTCGCGCACCTTGAGGTCCGTGTGACAGATGCCGCAGGCTTCGACACGCACGAGGACCTCGTCGTCCCTCGGACCGTCGAGTTCGACCGGGCCCAGCCGGAACGGGCCGTCGGGTCGGCTCACGACGGCGGCGGTGGCGGTGGCAGGCATGGGTTTGCGCGTTCGCCTCCGGGTTCGGGTTTGCACGCCAGATGGATTGTTGTACATTCAGTGAGTCGGTTCAAGCCGAGGTTCATTATTTTCAATGCAGTATTGCGCATATGCGTGAGTGTGTCGCACCTATCTGTGCAACCTTTTTCCCTCATCGGCGCTGGCTCTGCATAGGTGTCCTCGCTCTGGCGCCCCTCCTGGCCGGTTGCGGCCCGGCGCCCCAACCCGGCGCCACGACGGACCCGGAGCCGTCCTTCTCCGGCGTGATCGGCCGCACGCTCGCGGAGTCCGTCCCCGCCTGGCCCGGACGCCCGTCGCCCCCGGCCGGCGCGCCGAACATCGTGGTGTGGCTGCTCGACGACGCCGGCTTCGCGCACCTCGAACCCTACGGCGGTCCCGTGCCGACACCGACGGTCCAACGGGTCGCCGACGCCGGCCTCGTCTACACCAACTTCCACTCGGTCCCGATCTGCTCGCCGGCACGCGCGGCGCTCCTGACCGGGCGCAACCATCACTCGGTCGCGATGGGCAGCCACATCATGTCGCCGGCCGGATTCCCCGGCTATCACGGACGCGTGCCCCCGAGCGCCGCCTCGTTCGCCCGCGTGCTCCGGGAGGCCGGTTACGCCACCTACGCCGTCGGCAAGTGGGACCAGACGCCGGCCACCGAGGCGAGCGCCGCGGGCCCGTTCGACACCTGGCCGCTGCGCCAGGGCTTCGAACGCTTCTACGGCTTCGTCGGCGCGGAAGCGCACCATTTCCTGCCGAGCCTGTGGTCCGACCACTCCCCGGTGTGGGCCCGCCGGGCCAGCGGAGAAAATACGAGCGAGCCCGCC
>VXNE01000009.1:0-3805 GCA_009840715.1 Gammaproteobacteria bacterium | reverse complement strand
CGGGGGCGCATGTGTTTTTAAGGATGCTCGGGGTGCGGCGCCGCGGACGCGACCCATGTCCCCCCGCGCGTGTGGCCCCCCCCCCCCCGGGGGCCGCCGCGCGGCGACTCCTACTTCCTGACGACGGACCTGGCCGACCGGGCGATGGAGTTCATCGGCGGCCTGCGCGCCAACGACCCCGACAGGCCGTTCCTGCTCTACTGGGCGACGGGCGCCGTGCACGCGCCGCACCACGCGCCCGCCGACGCGATCGCCCGCTTCCGGGGCGCCTACGACGCCGGCTGGGACGCGTTGCGCGAACGCACGCTGGAGCGCCAGCACGATCTCGGGCTGCTCCCAGAGGGGACCGTCCTAGCCGGGAAACAGGGCGGCGTGGCCGACTGGGACGACCTTGCCGGCGCGGAGCAACGTCTATACGCGCGCCAGATGGAGGCGTTCGCGGGGCAACTGGCGCATGCGGACCGGGAGTTCGGACGGATCCTCGAACTGATCGACCGGCTCGGCGAACGGGACAACACGCTCGTCGTCGTGACCTCGGACAACGGCGCCAGCGCCGAGGGCGGCATGGCGGGCCTGCACAACGAGGCGGTGATGTTCAACGGGCGCCGCCTCAGCTTCGAGGAGAACGCGGCGTTCGAGGACCGCTGGGGCGGGCCGGAGACCGTCAACCATTTCCATGCCGGTTGGGCGGCCGCCGGTAACACGCCCTTCCCCTACTACAAGCACCACGTGGACGGCGGCGGCACGCACGTGCCCCTGGTCCTGTCCTGGCCGGACGGCATCGATGCGCGGGGCGTGCGAAGCCAATACCACCACATCATCGATCTCGCCCCGACGCTCCTCGCCGCCAGCGGCGTCCCGCTGCCCGACACGGTCGACGGCGTGACGCAGCAGCCGTTCGACGGCATCGACATGGCCTATACGTTCGCCACCGCCGGGACGCCCTCGCGGCGCACGGTGCAGTACTACGAGATCTGGGGGAACCGCGGCATCTACCGGGACGGCTGGAAGGCCGCGACCATCCACAACCAAATCATGCCCTGGCAGACCCCGGTGCCCGGCGACCCTGCCGCGGACGTCTGGCGCCTCTACCACGTCGCGGAGGACTTCTCCGAGAGCCGCGACGTCGCCGCGGAGCATCCCGACAAGCTCCGCGAGTTGCAGGACCTCTGGGAAGCCGAGGCACAACGTTATGGCGTGTTCCCGCTGGACCCCGACCGGCGCGCCCGTTTCATCGCCCAGATGAACCGCTTCGGGCGCCGGGAGCCCGTCGTCCGCTACCTGCCGGAGGGGGCGCGGCGCATACCCGAGGCCCTCTCGCCGCCGGTAAAGAACCGCTCGTTCCGCATCACCGCCCACCTGGACAGTCCCGCCGGCGCGCGTGCCGAGGGCGTGATCGTCGCGGCCGGCGGCATCACGGGCGGCTACGCCCTCTTCGTCGACGAGGGCATGCCGGTCTACGTGCACAACCTGTACAACGAGGAGCATCACTACGTACGCGGCACCCGAAGCCTCCCGGACGGACCGGTCTCCCTCGAGTTCCGGTTCGACCGGCACGACGGGGGCAACGGCGGCGTCGGCACGCTGCTGCTCGACGGCGCGCCGGTCGGCACAGCCGCGATCCCCGCGACCGTCCCGAACGCCTTCTCCATCGAAGACGGCTTCGACATCGCCATGGACGACGGCTCGGCCGTGGCCCCGGACTACGCCGTCCCGTTCCCGTTCAACGGGACCGTCCGCGAAGTGCTTTTCAACATGACCCCAGCCGAAGCGGAGACCCCGCCATGAGCGAACGACCCTACCTGCGCATCGCCACCGAGGAAGCCTTCTGCCCTCCGGACCTCTTCGACCGCTACCGCCGCATCGTCGCCGACGGCAGCCTGGACGACCCCGGCTTCGTCACCCAGTGGCGCTACTACCTCGAGAGCGACAGCGCCCGGGCCGCGTTCGTGCGCGAGGCCCTCGTCGACCTCGAGAGCCGCCGCCTCGCCGACATGGACGCCGCCGGGATCGACCAGGCCATCATCGCCCTCACCTCGCCCGGCGTGCAGGCGATGGAACGGGCGGACGCCGTCGCCTACGCCCGCTACGCCAACGACGTGCTGGCCGACGCGGTCAGGGCCCACCCCGACCGCTACCACGGCCTGACCGCCGTCGCGCCCCAGGACCCGGAGGCGGCCGCCGCCGAGATCGAACGGGGCCACGAACTCGGGTTCAAGGGCGTGATCGTGCACTCCCACACCGCCAACGCGTACATGAGCGACCCGAAGTACTGGCCGATCCTCGAAGCGTGCGAGGCGCTCGGGACGCCGCTCTACATGCATCCCAACACGCCGTCGAAGGGCATGGTCGGCCCGTTGATCGAAAGCGGCCTCGACGGCGCCATCTGGGGCTTCGCCATCGAGACCGCATCGCACCTCCTGAAGATTCTCGTCGCGGGCGCCCTGGACCGCTTCCCGGGGCTCAAGATCGCCGTCGGCCACTGCGGCGAGGCCATTCCCTTCTGGCTCTACCGCCTCGACCACATGCACGGGGCGATCGTCCGGGCGAACCGCTACCCGGACGTCAAGCCGCTGGAGCGCAAGATCAGCGAGTACGTGCGCGAGAACTTCTGGATCACCACGAGCGGCATGCCCTGGCCGCCCGCCATCGAGTTCTGCCAGCGGGTCCTGGGGGTCGACCGGGTGCTCTACGCCATGGACTACCCGTACCAGTACGTCCCGGAGGAAGTGCCCATGACGGAGTCCATCGACGCCTCTCCCGAGGTGCTGCGGATGCTGTTCCAGACGAACGCAGAGGCGTTGTTCGGGCTCTGACTACGCCCCGCCGTCTTTCCCGGCGAACGCCTGCCCCGCCTTCCGGAAGGACCCCGCCGCGTCCAGGAGCTGGTTCAGGTGCAGCCCCAGGGTCAGCGACTGGTCCAGGGGCATGGTCTCGGCGGCGCGGTAGGTCTCCAGCGTCTGTCGCACGGCGTTCGCGTCCAGGGAGACGATGCGGTCGGTGAATTCGGCGACGGCCGCAGCCAGGCCTCCGGCGCCATCGGCAAGCCGGTTCACCAGTCCGGCCTCGTAGAGCCGCTCGGCCGCGACGAGTTCTCCGAACATCGCGAGTTCGAGCCCGATCCGGGGCGGCGCGAGCCGGGCGAGGATCGGTGTGCACACGGCGGCGGGGAAGCCGTTCTGCATCTCCAGCGCACCGAATCGGGCCCCGCGCTCCGCGATGACGAAGTCGCAGCCCATCGCGAGCGTGAAGCCGCCGGCGACCGCATACCCTTCCACGGCCGCCACGGAAGGAAACGGCAGACGGCGCAGGCGGCGGAACACGTCCGTCCACGCCGCGTGCTGGTCCATGGCGCGGTCCGCCGCGAGATCGGCCGCTTCCTTGAGGTCCCGGCCGGCGCTGAAGCTGCCGCCCGCGCCCCGGAACACGAGCGCCCGCACGCCGCGTTCGACCTCCACCACGCCCAGGGCGTCGGCGAGCGCCGACATCGCCGCGCTGTCCAGGGCGTTGCGGCGCCGCGGGCGGTCGATCGTGAACGTGACAACGCCGCGCGCGTCCGTGTCGATGTGGATGTCCGGCATGGCGTCCTCGAGGATGAGTGGCTCGCCCCAAGTGTAAGGAGTGAGCCCCTGGGCGGGAACGGCTGGGCTCCACAGGTAGGGGCGGGGCTTGTCCCCGCCCGCGGTGGCCCGTACGTGATGTTGAGAGGGACGCCACCCGCGGTGGGTTCGTGCACGATATCGGGGCGGGCGTTGTAGGGGCGGGGCTTGTCCCCGCCCGCGGGGGGGTCGTGACGGGTAGCGGG
>VXNE01000014.1 GCA_009840715.1 Gammaproteobacteria bacterium | reverse complement strand
TGACCTTGTCGGCGTGCCACAGCGTCATCTGCATCTTGTTGGCCTGGGCGCGCTCGGCCTGGAGGCGGCGCTCGACGGACTTGAGCCTGAGGTCGATGCCGACCTCGCGCCAGTAGTCCCGCACGAGTTCCATGGTGATGCTCTTGGGCGTCTCGAAGTCCAGGAACTCGAAGGTGATGGTGAGCCTGGAGCCGTCCGGATACTCCCGCAGGCCGTCCCCGTCCACGTCCTCGAGGCCGAGTTCGTCGAGCAACTGCCTGGAATAGTCCGGGTCGTAGCGCGCGTGGGCCTCGGCGAAGCGGGGCTCGTACCAGCGGCTCGACGGGTGCGCGGTGACCTGGCTCGGCACGCCCCGGCCGAAGTAGATCATCTCGTTCATCTGCTCCCGGTCGATGGCGTGGGACAGCGCGCGAATGAAGCGCCGTTCGCCCTTGCCCCAGAGCAGTTCGCGGTATTTCGGGTCGTCGAAGTTGTAGTTCGGCTGGATGGACACGTCGCTGATGTGCAGCCGGCGCCAGATGTGGACCTGGTTGACGCCCTTCACCTCGCCAAGCTTGAGCAGCGGGATGTCCTGGGTCTTGAGCGCGAAGGCAGCGAAGTCGAGTTGGCCGGTCGCGGCCTGGAACGCGATCATCTGCGAGTTCTCGAGGAGGATGATCGCGTCCACCTCGTCGATGTACGGGAGCTGCTGGCCGGCCGGGTCGATCTTGAAGTAGTAGGGGTTGCGCTCCAGGCGCAGTTTCGTCGGCGTGCGCTCCACGACCTTGTACGCCCTGACCGTCGGCACGTTGCGCGCGTCCTCGTTGCCCCAGTCGCGCAGCGCCCGGTACATCGCCATCCACGACACGAACCCCTCCTCCTTCACCAGCGCGTCGAGTTCCTCCTTGTCCCGGTACGCCGCGTGGTACTGCTTGAAGAAGTGCATCGGGTCGAACAGGTGGCTGCCGTACTGCGCGAAGAAGTTCGCGAACATCGGGTTCGGCTCCGGAAACACGTACTGGAAGGTCAGGTCGTCGATCTTCACGAACTCGCAGCCGCGCACGAGCCGGTAGGTCAACGGCGAGAAGTCCGGGTCGAGAAAGACGTGGTTGAGCCGGAACATGAAGTCGTCCGCAGTCAGCGGCGCGCCGTCCGACCACTTGAGCCCCGCGCGGAGCTTCACCGTGGTGACGCGGCCGTCCTCCGACAGGCTCCAGGACTCCGCCAGGTTCGGCAGCACGTTGCGCATGTCCGCCGAGAGCGTGAGCGCGTGCTCCCAGTTGAAGAACTGCCAACTGTCCCAGAGGGTGATGCGGGCCTTGCCGCCGTACTTTCCGATGCTCTCGTAGGGCTGGATGACGACGGGGTCGTCCGGCAGGCGTTCCTCCACGGGCGGCAGACCGCGACCCTCGAGGAACGGGCTCCCGGAGAAGGACGTGAGGCCGATTTCGCTCGCCGTTTTCGGGGCCTCGTACCACGCGTCGGGGAACTCCCGTTCCGTCGGCTGGGCCGTTGCGGACGCCACGAACAGCGCCGCCACGGCAACGACGCCGGCATGGGTCAGGCGGGACCTCCCGAGCGCAAGGAATTTCAGGCGCGTTCCCTCCGGGAAGAGGCGATGGCCATCATGACACGACACTACAATCGGCGCAGCGCGGCCCGTCGCCGCCCCGCAATCGGAGAGCCTCCGCATGTCAAACACCGAAACCCTCTACGAAGAACGCGACGGCATCGCGATCGTCGCCATCAACCGCCCCGAGAAGAAGAACACGCTCACGAACAGCGTGATCCAGGGCATCGAGGACGGCATCGACCGGGCGAGCCGCTCGAAGGACGTCTCGGCCGTCGTGCTGCGCGGCATCGGCGACACGCTGACCGCCGGCTATGACCTGACCGCGAATCGGGACGACTGGGAGACGCCCTACGGCGCGCCGGACATCGACGCCCGTGAGGGCGCCTGGGACCCGGTGCGCGACCTGCACTTCATGGGCGAGAACGTGCGCCGCTTCATGCGCATCTGGCACTGCCCGAAGCCCGTGCTCGGCGAGATCCGCGGCTGGGCCATCGGTGGCGCCACGGACCTGATCCTCTGCTGCGACCAGCTCTACATGGCGCGGGACGCGCACATCGGCTACGCCCCGAGCCGGATCTACGGGACGCCGACCACCATGCTCTGGGTCTACCGGCTCAACCTCGAACACGCCAAGCAGTTCCTCCTCACCGGGCGCGCGATCGATGCGGAGACGGCGTACCGGATCGGCCTCGTGTCGCACGTCGTGGACCCCGACGAACTGTCCGATTTCGTCGAGTCCGAAGCGCGCCTGTTCCGCAACATCCCGGCCAACCAGCTTGCGCTGAACAAGCTGCTCATCAATCAGGCCTACGAGAATATGGGACTGCGCACGACGCAGTTGCTCGGCACGCTGTTCGACGGCGTGACGCGGCACACGGAGGAGGCGTATCGGTGGGTGGAGGACTTCGCCGGGAAGGGGTTTCGGGAGACGATCCGGGATCGGGACCGGCCTTGGGGGGACTATGGGGAGAAAGGTCGCGCGAACGACCCGTAGCTTGTCCAATCGCAAACCAGATAGTAGAACTCGCCAAATGCAAGCGACCATCGATCGTAGGGGCCGCCTCGTCCTACCCAAAGCCGTGCGCGACGCGGCGCACCTTCACCCTGGTACCCGGGTCCAGTTTCAGGTGCGGGGCGATCGCGTCGAGATCGAGCCTGTTCCAATGGAGGTCAGGTTCGAACGTTCGGGGCCGCTGATCGTCGCGGTTGCGCAAACGCAGAGCGCGGTCGTGACGACGGCGGAGATAGAACAGATCCTGGCCGAGACCCGCGCCGAGCGCTTGTCGGACCGTAGCTCCGAGTGAACCACCATGTTCTGCGACACGAGTGTTCGAGTCACCACCGTGACACCGCACCGGGGGAGCGTGACGCGCAGGCTGAACTCACCATAGGACCTCCATGACGCGGCTACTCGTCTCGGGCGGCGGCATCGGCGGCCTCTCCGCCGCGCTGTCCCTCGCCCGATCGGGTTTCGAGGTCGAGGTCTTCGAACAGGCGCCGGAGTTCGGGGAGGTGGGCGCCGGCATCCAGTTGAGCCCGAACGCGACGCGGGTGCTGCACCACCTCGGCCTCGCCGACGCGCTCGAGGCGTGCGCGTTCGTACCTGCGCGGACGGAGTTCCGGTCCTGGAGGAGCGGAGGCTTGATCAGCACCAATCCGCTCGGCGAAACCCTGCGGGATACATACGGGTTCCCGTACTACCACATCCACCGCGGCGACCTGCTCGCGGTGCTCGTCGCCGCGGCCGGAAGGACCGACGGCATCACGTTGCACACGTCCGCCCGCGTCGAGGGATTCAGGCAGGCTGCAGACAGTGTGCACGTGACCGTATCTGGTACGGAACACTCGGGCGACGCGCTCGTCGGCGCCGACGGAATCCACTCCGCGGTCCGCGCCGGCCTCTTCGGCCCCGAGGCGGCGACCTTCACCGGCAACGTCGCGTGGCGAGCTCTGGTGCCCGTCACGAGGCTTCCGGACCGGCTCATCCCGCCCGCGGCGACCGTCTGGTGGGGTCCCCGGGGACACTTCGTCTGCTATTACGTACGCAGCGGCGCGCTCGTCAACTGCGTCTGCGTTCGCGAGAAGCAGGGCTGGGAAGTCGAGTCCTGGACCGAGCGTGGGGAGTACCGGGAACTGAAGGACGACTTCGCCGGCTGGAACGACACCGTCCAGACGCTCATCGACAACGCCGACCCCGACGCGCTCTACAAGTGGGCGCTGCACGACCGCCCGCCCATGCCACGCTGGAGCCGCGGCGCCGTGACGCTGCTCGGCGACGCCTGCCACCCGACGCTGCCGTTCATGGCACAGGGCGCCGCCATGGCGATCGAGGACGGGGCGGTGCTGGCGGCCTGCCTCCGTGGGTCTTCCGATGTCCCCGCCGCGCTCAGCCGCTACGAGGATCTGCGGAAGGATCGCACCGCCGGCATCCAGCTCGGTTCACGGCGCAACGCCAGGGTCTTCCACCTCCGCGGGGTCCAGGCCTGGGTGCGCAACCGCGCCGCGCGCAGAGCCAGCGCACGATCCATGACGTCCCTGTTCGACTACGACGCTCTCACGATAGCGGATCGAGCGGACGGATAGGGACCAGCCGCGGGGACGGTCACGGGTTGAACCGACGCGCGATCGCCTCCGCTTCCGCATCCGTCACCCCCGCGTGTTGCGCGAACTCCCCCCAGCGCCCCACTGCGGCGATGACTTCGTCGGCGCATGCCCTTAGCCATGGCTTGCTGAGGCCGAACATCCGGCCGGCGCGGGCAACCTCGCTTGGTCGCGGCGGGTTCGTTTCGTAGCCGAACGCAGCCGCGTGGTACTCGCCCACTGCCATGCTCGGCACCAGGTCGTAGGCCGGCGACAGCCGAAAGCAGTCCCCGTCGTGGACGAGACTGAAGTTGCGGGCGTGGTCATCCGTGTTGTTGATGGCGCGATTGAAGAGGGCCAGACGCGCCAACTGCTCGAGGTCGGCCTGGACGGCGCCCGAGTGGCGGGTCAGCAGCTCGGCGATATCGTCGTAGCGGAAGCGTAGTCCCGAGTCGCGCTGAGTGTCCGGTTCCTTCAGCAACGCGTTCACCGACGCCAGATGACGGCGATGTCCGTCCAGCTCGACGTCGAAACGGGCAAGCAGCAGGACATCCCGTGCGTTGACCTCCTCCACGACCCGCCCGTGCGCCACTTTGAGCCCGGCGGCACGGGCCATCTCGAGGCAGGCCAGTTCCACGCGGGCGTTGTTGTAGTCGTCCCGGGTTCGGTTGAACTTCGCGAGGTAGCGCGCTGTCCTGCCGCCGACCAACGCCTTCGGTCTCGCGCCGCCGATTCCGCTCCCGGTCTCGGCGAGGTGTGCGATGGCGAACTCGTCCAACCCGATCGAACGCCATTCCGACGCGTCGATCCGGCCCGCCGTCCCCTCCACTTGCGACAGCGACTCGAGCTGGGCGCCATCGGAGTAGTCCGGCGAGCCGCCGACATCGACGAAGGCGAGCGCACCGATGCGACCACTTCCCTTGACGAGCGCGAGCTGATCGATCGCGCTGTTGAGGTTCAAGCGCCGACCGTCCCGATAGTGCGCAAGTGCCGTCAGGACCTTGCGGCCCCAGGCGTCCGGCAGGTGGTCGTCGATGAACCCGGGGACGCCGCCTTCGCAGCGAAACCGGACTTCCCCCGGGGAGAGCGGCAGTCGAACCGGATCGAGCGGGAATCGACCGGGGCTTTCCAGATAGCGGGGGGTATAGCGGAAGTCCACCCGGCGCACGGAGCCGGCGTCTTCCTCCACGACACAGTCCGCCGCATGGACGATACCTGTCGCGCGCGTGTTGACGTGGATGTCAAACCGGGCGCGGGTAGTCAAAGAGGCTCTCCTCGAAGGACAGCAGGCCGCTGAAGGTGTCCTCCAGGCCGAGGATCTCGGCGGCGCGGTAGTACCTGCCCGTGCTGACGGAAAGGTCACCCTGCTCCATCTTCTGCAGGGTCGAACGGCTGACGCCGATGCGTAGCGCGAACGCCGCGAGGTCGTCCCCGGGGAAGCGCCGCTTGCGCGCATGCCGCAGGCTGGCACCAAGTGCGGGCAGGTTGCCTTTCACGGTTACGCGTACCGAAATAACGGTAAATCAGGCGCGATACCGTGTCCTTTTACCAGAAAAATGGTACGTGCACCATCAGGGCTCTCGACCGTACCCTCAGGCCCGCCGCCACTCCAACGGGTTCTCCATCACCGGGTCGAGCAGCGACAGGTCGCCGGGTTCGACCGTGTTGCCGCGCGGAAACGGCGGACCCGCGCCGACCCCGACAGCTTCCAGCACCCCCGCGTCCTGGTAGTAGCAGCCGTAGACGTGTCCGAGCAGGGCCTGGAACACCTCCGGCGACTCCTCGCTCCACGCCTTCACGCGTTCGTACCGCATGGCAACGTCCTCGGTCGCGAAGCTTGCGTCAAACGCGTCCAGGATCGCCGGCAGTTCCGGCAGGAAGTCCTCCGCCGCGCGCTGGAGGTACCCGAGGACATCCAGCGTGCCGGCGCCCGGCATCAGGCCGTCTTCGCTCGGCGGCACGATCGTGTCGGCGAGCGCCGTGAGAACGGCGTGCTGCTCCGCCGTCAGCGGCGCATCGGAGGCGATCAGTCCGTCGTTCATCGTGGGCCCCTCAGTCGAACAGGTTGGCGAGATTCTTCTTCATCGTGTCGGCGACGTGGAGCGCGAGCGCCTGGATGGTGCTCGTCGGGTTCACGCCGCCCGACGTGACGAAGATGCTGCCGTCGACAATGAAGAGGTTCTTCACGTCGTGGCTGCGGCCCCAGGAGTTGACGACCGATGTCTCC
>VXNE01000082.1 GCA_009840715.1 Gammaproteobacteria bacterium | reverse complement strand
GGCGGGGACAAGCCCCGCCCCTACGTTCTCGTATTGGTTATGACCGGCCGCAGTGGGGCGATTCGCTATAATGCGCCGCTTTGCGCGGTCCCCCCGAACCCCATGTCCCTGTGCGAGGCAGCCCAGAGGCGCCGTACGTTCGCCATCGTCTCGCATCCGGATGCCGGAAAGACGACGATCACGGAGAAGCTCCTCCTGCACGGCAAGGCCATCGCCCTGGCCGGCACGATCAAGGCGCGCAAGTCGCGCCGCCACGCCACCTCGGACTGGATGGGCATGGAGCAGGCGCGGGGCATCAGCGTGACCACCTCCGCCATGCAGTTCCCCTACCGGGACCGCGTCGTGAACCTTCTCGACACGCCGGGCCACGAGGACTTCTCGGAGGATACGTACCGCACGCTGACGGCCGTGGACGCCGCCCTCATGGTCATCGACGGAGCGCGGGGCGTCGAGGCGCGCACGGAGAAGCTGTTCGAGGTGTGCCGGATGCGGGACACGCCGATCCTCACGTTCGTCAACAAGCTCGACCGCGAGATCCGCGAACCCGTGGAACTGCTGGACGAGGTCGAGGACGTGCTCGGGATTGCATGTGCACCCATGACGTGGCCCATCGGCGCCGGCGGGCGTTTCCTCGGCGTCTACGAACTGGCGCGCGACCGCATCCACTGCTTCGCGCGGGGCCACGCCGACCGGCTCCGCTGCCATCCGACGATCGACGGGCTGCACGGCGACGCGGCGCGGGAGTACGTGGGCGACGCCTACGGCGATTTCGTCGAGGAGGTCGACCTCGTCCGGGGAGCGAGCCACGCCTACGAGCGGGACGACTTTCTCCGCGGTCGCCTGACGCCCGTGTTCTTCGGCACGGCCCTCGGCAACTTCGGCGTCGACCACTTCCTCGAGCACCTCGTCGAGGAGGCGCCGGCGCCGCGGCCGAGGGATACGACGACCCGCTCCGTGGATCCGGCGGAGGAGAAATTCACGGGGTTCGTCTTCAAGATCCAGGCCAACATGGACCCGCGGCACCGCGACCGGATCGCCTTCGTCCGCGTGTGTTCCGGGCGCTACCGCCACGGGATGACGATGCGGCACGTGCGCCTCGGCAGGGACGTGAAGGTGACCGATGCCGTGACGTTCCTGGCGGGGGACCGGGTACAGGCCGAGGAGGCCTACCCGGGCGATATCATCGGGCTCCACAACCACGGCGCGATCCGGATCGGCGACACCTTCACCGAGGGGGAGAGCCTGCGCTTCACGGGCGTGCCGAACTTCGCCCCGGAGCTCTTTCGCCGGGTCCGGGTGCGGGACCCGATGAAGTCCAAGCAGCTCGACAAGGGGATGCGGCAATTGGCGGAGGAGGGAGCGACACAGGTGTTCGTCCCGGCGACGCGGAGCGACCTCATCGTCGGCGCGGTGGGGACCCTGCAGTTCGACCTCGTCGCGTATCGTCTCAAGGACGAGTACCGCGCGGACTGCGTCTACGAGGACAGCGACATCCACACGGTGCGCTGGGTGGCCGCGGACGACGCAGGGCGGCTGCGCGAGTTCGCGTCTGCCAACCAGGCGCGGCTGGCCACGGACGCCGGGGGCTGCCTTGCTTACCTGGCGCCCTCGCGGGCGAACCTGCAGCTCGTCCAGGAGCGCTGGCCCGACATCCGCTTCGCGGCGACGCGCGAGCACGCCTGACGCCGTGCGGGGTCTCGCCGGTCAGGACGGTTCGCCCGCTGACGGTTTCCGCATGCTGCGGGAGCGGGGCGGGGGCGTCGTGGACGCGGCGCTGCTCGTTTCCGCCGTGGTCGAGCCCGCGACGGACGCCGACTGGTGCCGGTCAGAGCTGGGCCGGCTCGCCGACGCCGCGCCGCCGCAAGCGGGGCCCGCAGAATTGGTCGAAGCGCTGCGCGTGGCGGGCTTTGCCGGTGCGCGGCGGACGTACTACGAAGCCCGCAACAGCGCGCTCGACCATGTATTGCGTGAACGGCGGGGCATTCCCATAAGCCTGGCGGTGGTCGTGATCGGGGCGGCCGAGTGCCTCGGCCTCGAAGCCTCCGGGCTGAACTTTCCGCGCCACTTCCTGGTCGAGGTGGAAGGCCTCCTCGTCGACCCGTTCCAGATGCGCGTCACGACGCGTGACGAGTGGCGCGACTGGCTGCGCCGGGAGGTGCGTTCTGCACAGGGCCGGTTGTCGGAAACGGACCTGGACGCCGCGTTCCGCCCGGCGGGGCCGGCCGATGTCGCGTTGCGGATGCTGAACAACTTGCGGATGCTGCGGGAGGTGCGTGGCGATCCCGACTACGCGCTGCGCCTCACGGACTGTCAGCTCGCGCTGCAGCCGGACGCATACGCGCTGCACGTGGACCGCGCCGACATCTGGCTCGCGCTGCGGTCCCTCGACATGGCGCGCAGCGAACTGGAAACCGCCCTTGACCTGGCGGACGGGGAGGCGAGGGACGCGATCCGCGCGCGCCTCGCGGCGTTGCCGGAGGAACCGGGCGTGGCGAACTGACCGGCGTCGTCCCCCGCGTCAGTCCGTCATGTCTTCGAAGGGATTCGGAACCTCCAGCGGAATCGGCTGCGCATACCCCGGAATGCGCATTTCGGACGCCGAGACCTCAAGGTCGGCGCCCCCGAGCACGCCCTCGCCGAAACGGTAGATGGGCAGCGTGTCGCCGCGCGTCATGGCGGCGTCGTAGTCCCGGGCGCGCGCGGCGATCCGCTCGTTGCGCCGGGCATGGTCCGCCATCGCCGCCGCGCCGTGTTTCGCGCGCAGCATGCGCCGGACGACATGGGGGGCGAGGGCGAGGCCCGTCGCGTTGTTGCCGCCGAACCCCTTGGAGTTGATGAAGGCCGCGTCGATCGACTCCGGATCGAACGCGCGGTGGCGCGTGTCGAAGCGCAAGTGGCTCGCATGCACGTCCTCGGCGATGGCGTCGATGGTGGTGATGCCTGGCAGCACGCCGTAGCGCCAGCTCCCGATCGCGCAGGCCAACTGGTCGCCGGAGGCCGGGGCCAGGGAATGTCCCAGGAAGGCCTTGACGGCGGCAACGGGCCAGCCTTCGATGCCGAATGTCCGCGCGAGGTCGTTCATGATTTCCGACTCGGTCACCCGGTTCTGCGGCGTGCCGGTCCCGTGGGCGTGGATGTACGTGCGCCGCCGGAGACTCTCCTCGCCGAGGATCGACCTGGCAAGGGCCATGGTCTTCGCGACCGTGACGAAGTTGCCCACTCCGGGGCCCGAGATCGACTTCTTGAACCCGTCGGCGTTGACGTGGACCGCCGGTACGGCCGCGTGGAGGTTCGCCCCGAGTTCGACCGCCAGCGCATCGTCCGCGACCACCGCGAAGACGGCGGCCTCGGCGAGCGTGAACCCGCAGTTTTCGGCGAACGGACGGCACGCCCGTCGGTTGTCGACGGAGTCCGTCCCGTCGAGGGCCATCAGGGCGTCGTCTTCCGCCAGGGCCCCCATCACCCGGTAGCCCTCGACGACCTCGGGCACGATCGGCGCCTCCGCACCGCCGACGAGCGCGATTCGCAGGCGTCCCGCGCGGATTTCGTCGACGGCGAGCTTCAGGTTGTAGAGGAAGGTCGCGCACGCGCCGATGACGGCGCCGGTGCTCCCGACGCTCCCGACGATGTAGGCGTTCACGAAGTCCGACGGCATTTCGCACAGGCCGAGCGGCACCTGCTTGGAGGTGATGCGGCGGCCCGTCATGGGCGCCTGGAACATGCCGCCCGTGCCGGCGGCGTCGAGCTGTCCCATGGCGCTGCCCGAGTACACGGCGAATTCATCGGGCCTTACCCGGGCGCGCAGCTCGTCCCAGTCGAGGCCCATCGACCGCACGGCATCCGAGGCGCCGAAGACGGTGAGCTGGAGCCCCCGGGGATGGTTGCGCGACTGGTACAGCCGGCCCGGGTCGAAGCCGGTCGGGGCCTGCCCGCCGGAGGTCACGCGGGAGGCCCGCCGGTCCGGAAACAGGACGTTGGCGCCTTCGCCGACCGTGACCTCCACGTTGCCGTCCGCGCGTGGTGTCACGGTCCAGTCCGCCGGCGGGGACTCGGGCAAGTGCCGGCGTGGGACGATGAACCGGAGCGCCCCGTCCGCTGCCGCGCCGATCGTTGCCGCGCGGTGGACGGCGATGTCCGCCGGGTCGAACGCCTCGATGCGGCGGATGAGGGTGTGGTCCCGGATGTGGCGGCGCGTGGCCTCGTCCGTCGGGTCGCCTTCCAGCTCCATGAGCCCGGCGAGGCTCGCGTAGGTGTCCGCGGCGTCGCCGGACCCGAGCGCATCGATGACGATGCGGCGGAAGGCATGGTCGGAGGAGACGCGCCCGGCGGGATTGACCCCACCGAGACCGATGATGAGCGGGAGCGTGGACAACTGCGTCGGACCCGTTGCGTGTGCGGCGGATTCTAGCAGCGACGGCACGACGGGCTTACAGGGCGGACGGCCCTACACGTATGGACCGATGGTGTGTCACGATTGCCCCGCATGAGAGGGTCCGGTCGGGGTTTCCTGCTGTTGTCTGTTGGACTGCTTGCGTTGCCCGTGCTGCAGGGCCGCGCCGAGTCCGTCGACGATTCCGGAGCGCAGGTCCCGCCCCTGCACCTGTTCTTCCAGGCGGCCATCGAGAAGGGCGGAAAGGCACGGCCGATGCTGGATGCCATCGGGCACACGTGGCGCGACTCCTACACGTCCATGATCGTGGAGCTGTCCCTGCTCACCCCGCATCCGGGAACCCGGAGCCAGATGTTCCGGTTCCTCCGGCGGGAAACGGGACGCTACTTTGGCGAGGACTCGCAGCGATGGATGCAGTGGGTCTGGGAGCAACCCTACGACCCCCACCCGGATTACCTTCTCTTCAAGCGGGCCATGTACAGCCTCATCGATCCTCGCATGGGCGCCTTCTTCCCGGCCGGCGCCCGCGCGCGGATCCGGCTCGACGAGGTGCAGTGGGGCGGGGTTGAGGTCAACGGCATTCCGCCGCTGGATCACCCGAGGCACGTATCCGTCGCTGACGCGGACTACCTGAAGGACCGACACGTCGTCTTCGGTCTCGCGGTCGACGGGGAGGCGCGTGCGTACCCCAAGCGGATCCTGGCATGGCACGAAATGGCGCTTGATACGCTTGGCGGCGTCCCGATCACCCTGGTCTACTGCACGCTCTGCGGCACCGCCATTCCCTACCGCGGCGTCGTGGGCGACCGGCACCGGACCTTCGGCACGAGCGGCCTGCTCTTCCGCTCGAACAAGCTGATGTTCGACCATGAGACCAACAGCCTGTGGTCGACGCTGCTCGGGGAGCCGGTGATCGGCGAGCTGGCGGGTTCCGGCCTCAGGCTCGAGGCGCTGCCGATCGTGACCACCCGCTGGGGCGAGTGGAGAAGCAGGCACCCGGACACCACGGTCCTTTCCCTCGATACCGGCCATGAGCGGGACTACGGCGAGGGCCGTGCCTACAGGGACTACTTCTCGACCGACAAGCTGATGTTCCAGGTGCCCGAGCGGGACGGACGCCTCCGCAACAAGGCGGAAGTGCTCGGCATTCTGCTCTCGGCCGCGTCCGCCGATGGCGAACGGGAGCCCCTGGCCGTCCGCGCCCGGTTCCTGCAGAGGAACCGCGTGTTCGCCACCGAACTGGCGGGGCGCACGCTGACCATCGTGACGAGCCGGGCCGGCGCCAACCGCGTCTTCGACACCGGGGATCGGCGGTTCGAGCGGCTCGTCGACGACGAGCGGGTCGTGGAGGACAGCGGCGAGGTCTGGCAGGTGACTGAAGACGCGCTGGTCGCCGGGGCAGTGCGACTCCGGCGCGTCCCTGCGTTTCGCGCGTTCTGGTTCGGCTGGGTTGCCCAGTTTCCGGGGACGAAGCTGATCAAGTAGGCCTCGGGCCCCGCCTTACAGGTCCGCGGACGCGATGTATTGGCCGCAGCTCTCGCACCAGGTGTTTACAGCGCCGGCGCTCGACGGCCAACGGGCGCCTATCCAAAGCGGATACTGGGAAGGCATGCGGCCGGATTCGTCTGCGGCGGAGGAGCGGCCGGCGGCAACTGACCTACGCTTGGAGGTCGTTCCCACTCGGATACAGTGGCAGTCGACGAATCCTGGTACGACTTGGCTCGAAGACCGCTACGGCGCCCGCCTCGAGATCGGCCTCCAAGGACGTCAGGTTGGCGAGGAGCGCCTCGAGAAGGTGACTGGCGCGCCGATCCTGGATGCCACGGAAGAGGGTCACGGAAGGGGCCGTTGCGCGCCGCAGGGCGAGCAGCGTGCCGAAGTCCTGTCAGCCGAGACCACGACGCGTTCCTCCTGCGCCGCCCTCTCGAATATCACCGTGTCGTCGGCGGACGTGTAGCCAATGTCGCGGACGTGG
>VXNE01000157.1 GCA_009840715.1 Gammaproteobacteria bacterium | reverse complement strand
AACACTGGCAGGCTGGCGAATCGCTCCGACAGAAGCGTCACGGACCGGCCCGGCTCGAACGGGACCAGCTTCGCGTCGGCCGCGGTAGCCGACGGATGCGCATCCTCCACGCTCCGGACCAGGTCCCAGAAGCGCGACGAACCGCTCGTGTCGATGACCAGGTGGATGCGCGTCCGGTCGCTGCCGTTCACTACCCGGTGTCTCCGCCACGAGTCGAAGATCCAGCACTCGC
The DNA here is from genome assembly GCA_009840715.1 of Gammaproteobacteria bacterium. Taxonomy (GTDB): domain Bacteria; phylum Pseudomonadota; class Gammaproteobacteria; order Pseudomonadales; family Azotimanducaceae; genus VXNE01. The sequence goes on along the minus strand of VXNE01000157.1, from coordinate 6,148 downwards.
CGCCGGCCATGTGCAGGCGCTCCGGACCGCAATTAAAGATCACCTCCGGGTTCGTGACGATCGGGATGTGGATGCGGACGCGGCTGAACCAGTGGTAGTTGAAGTCGACGTGCAGGCGCACTTCCGAGCGCGCGTCCAGCTTCATCAGGCGTGACCGTGACAGGACCTCGCCGAAACTCGCCATGACCTGCCGCATGTAGGGGCAGGCGTCGAGATGCGGCGTGGGCTGTTTCTCGCCCTCGAAAGAGTCGTTGTCGCCGCCGCCGCTCGAGATGAGCGCGATGGCGGAGTTGCCGGGCAGACCGCTCGGGTGCCGCATCCAGCGGTCGGCGGGGAACTGGCCGGCCTCGGCGGCGAGCCGCTCGGCGTCGAACCGGAACGGCAGGCGGATGAACGGCCGACTCAGGCGCACGAGAGTGCCCCCGCGCGGTCGTATGCGAGGGCATCGAAGTCGCGGCGGTAGAACTCCGTCACGACGCGCAGCAGGTCGTCATCGTAGTAGTCCATCCAGGGCCCGTGTTCCGTCGCGTTGCCGTGCGACAGGGACGGCGCGGCGATACCGAGCCGCCGGCACGCTTCGTCGAAGGACTGCTGCAACGTCTCGTAGCGCCCGACGAAATCCATGCCGAGAGCGCCCCGTTCGTCCACCAGCATGTCCGCCTGCGGGCGCACCAGCGCGCGTTCCCGAAACCGGCGGACACCGAGCGCCCGCTTCATGAAGGCCCTCTCGTTGCCGGCGTAGCCCGGGTTTCGGCGGTTCAGCATGGCGCAGGCGGAGACGAAACGTTCGTAGGGGTTGCGCACGCACGCGAACTTGAAATAGTCGCGGCAGATGGCCTCGGGCAGGTGGGCGCGGGCCTGGCGGAGGGTGACGTGGCCATGGCCGATGCGCGCGAGGGCGGGCACGGGAAGGCGCACCTGTTCGGTCAGCGACTGCTGCTGCCAGTCGTCGGGGCCGAGACAGCCGCGCAGGGCCGTGCGGATCGCATGCGTCCCCGTGCGCGGCACGGCGAAGAAGATGAACCGGTGGCGGTGGGACACGATCACGAGTCGACGGCGCTCATCGTCTCGCGGACTATCTGCTCGAGTTCGCGCTGCCGCGCCACGGCTTGGCGGTCGAGGTCCGCGACCGCGGGCACGTCGACGCCGAAGTGGTGAAAGCGGTCGACGCCATGCACCAGCATGGCGGTGTCCCGCTCGTGCCGGGTCTGCCGCATGTGGGTCGCGATGTACTGGGCGTTGAACCCGATGCGGCGCTCCGCACCGTGGTTCGGGCCGGAGGCGTGCAGCGTCCAGCCGTGATGGAACGAGGCTTCGCCCGGCATCAGCGAACACCCCACCGCCGTCGCCTCGTCCACCCCGTCGACGGTCTGGCCCTGGTACAGGACGTTCTCCGCATCGGCCGTGGTCCGGTGACGGGCGCATCCGGCACGGTGACTCCCGGGCGCCATGCGCATGCAGCCGTTGGATTCGTCGGTCCGGGAGAGCGCGAGCCACATCGACACCTCGTCCTCGCCATCGAGGCCCCAGTACGCGAGGTCCTGGTGCCAGCTCACGTGGGCGGATGTTCCGGGCTCCTTGACGATATAGGTCGCGTTCCAGAGCAGGACATCTTGACCGATCAGGGCGGTGACGGTGTCCAGGGCCCGGGGATGGGTGGCGAGTTCAAGTGGCGACGTCAGGATCGTGTGCACCTTTGCCTGGTAGTGCAGCGGCCCGAAACACGCCTCGGCGCGCTCCAGCCGAAGCCGGTGGTCCGTCGCCTCGGCGGCCGTCAGGATGGGTACGGCCGAGAGAAACCCGTCCCGCTCGAAGCGGAGGCGCCGCGCGTCTACGCCGTCACGTCTCACTCGATGGCCAACCGGGCCGGACATGCCGGGTCGATCATAGCGCCTCCGTCTTCCAACGGTGTGGGGCGTAGCGGATCATAGGTGCGGTGGCGCCTTTTTTGGGATCGTGCAGTGAGCGATCGGAACCGATCTGGACGCGACGTGCCGCGGGTCGCGAACGGCCCGGACAGCCTGTACGTCGAGTGGCCCGGGGGACACCGCAGCCGTCACCTGTACTTCTGGCTACGCGAAAACTGTCACTGTCCGCGCTGTACGCATCCGGACGCGTGGGAGCGCACCGCGGATTTCCTGGCCATTCCGCTCGACATCGCGCCGGCGTCCGTTCGCGCCGATGGACACGGTCTGCACGTCGAATGGCCCGAACACGATGCCCCCTGTGCGGGGAGCTTCTTCAGTTGGGACTGGCTCGACGCCCATCGAGCCGAGCGCGGGGCCCGGCTCGAGCGCAAGGTCCGGCGACGCGGCTGGACGGCCTCCGACTTCGGGAACGGACTGCCCCGCTTCCCGCACCGCGAAGTCATGGGCAGCGACGCCGCCTTGCTTGCGTTCCTCGGGACCGTGGACGCTACCGGCGTCGCGTTGGTCGAGGGGTTACCCGACGCGCAGGGTGCCGTCACCGGTCTCGCCGAGCGCGTGGGATTCATCGAGGAGTCCCATTTCGGCAGGCATTTCGACGTCGTGTCCAGGGCGAACGCGGAGAACCTGGCCTACACGGCAGGTCGCCTCCAGCCGCACAGCGACCTCCCGAGCCGGCGGCATCCACCCGGCATCCAGTTCCTGCATTGCCTGCGCAACGACGCGACCGGCGGAGACAGCGTGCTGGCGGACTCGATCGCCTGCGCCGAGGCCTTGCGCGAGCGGGACCCCGCGGCATTCGAACTGCTCAGCACCCATAGCGTGACGTTCACGTCGACCGCGGACGGTTGGGACATCGCCAATCGGGCGCCGGTCATCGACGTCGACGAGGACGGCGACATCGTCGGTTCACGGCTGCATCCGGCCTTGCTCGGCCCGGTCGACGTCGAGCCGGAGTCGCAGGTGGCGTTCTACCGGGCGTTCCGCGGGCTGCTCTCGATCGCGTCGAGCGAGGCGATGCAGTTGCGGGTCCGCCTGCGCCCGGGAGAGTGCCAGGTATTCGACAACCGCCGCGTCCTGCATGGACGGGACGCCTTCGACCCGGCAACCGGCGACCGCTTCCTGCAGGGCTGCTACGTCGGCCGCGACGAATTCGAGAGCCGGCTCAAGCTGTTGCGGCGGGGCGGCCGGGACTTCCGCGAGACCTGAGCGGCCGGCGGCCTCAACCCGGCGCCCTGGCGCCGCGGCGAGGCAGAGGAATCAGGCAACGCGTGGGCGCCTTGTAGTCGCGGTAGGACGGGTAGCGTTCGGCGGAAATGCGCTCGCCGAGCGGGATCGACCCGGCAAAGAGCGCGGAGAGGAACACGAAGCCGAGGGCGGACCAGTGGATCCACGTGCCGGACGCCGCCACGGCGAACAGGTAGAAGACCCACCACATCCCCAGTTCGCACAGGTAGTTGGGGTGCCTGCAGAACCGGAACAGCCCGGTGGTCATGAACGGCTGCGCGACCGGCTCGCCGGCCTCCATCCTGCGCTTCTTGTCCTGCTGGAAACGCCACATCTGCTCGTCCGCCACCGTCTCGCCGACGAGCAGCGCGGCGAACAGGACGGTAGCCATGACGTCCAGGACATTGAACGGAGCGTCCTGGAAAACCCAGGCCTGGTGGATGGGCGCGGTGAACAGCCAGATCAGGAGCATCTGCCCCACGGCGACGAAGACCACGTTGAGCACCTGGGAACCCACGGGACCGAGGCGCTCGCGCACGACGGCCCAGCGGTGATCCTCGGCACCCACGCGGAACCCGCCCTTGCGCGCCAGGTTGAAGCTCAACCGGGCGCCCCACAGCACAACCAGTGCCGTCATGACGTTCAGCCGCGTGGACTCGAAGTCGGCGGAGGCCGCGACGATCAGGCAGTAGACCGGCGGGCAGATCTGCCAGATACGGTCCACCCACGAGTAGTCGCGCGTGGTGATCGAAAGCACCCAGCACACGGGGGCGAGGAGAATCGCGAGGTCCAGGGCGGCGCCGAACGGCGTTCCCGTCAGGGGATGGGCGATGAAGTTGATGTCTGGCATGCGGCGTAGGCTCCCAGGCGATTTGACAACACCTTCGGAAGCGCCGCAATCTCCGGTGAGGTCTGGGGCGTCAAGGTAAGGGGTGGGTCATGCGCATCGAGTCCTTGGGTCACGTGGTCCTGAAGGTCGGCGACCTCGAGCGCGCGGAGGCCTTCTACCGCGACGTGCTGGGAATGACGGTCTGTGCGCACATGGAAGAGCCGCCCATGGCGTTCTTCACGATGGGCAACCACCACGACTTCGCCATCGCCAGCCTGGGGGCGGACGCCGAGCGGCCAGCCAAGGGCTCCACGGGCCTCGCCCACGTGGCGTTCAAGATCGGAAACAGCATCGAGGTCCTGCGCGAGGCCAAGGCCCATCTGGACGCGGCCGGCGTACGGACGAGTCCCGTGGACCACGAGGTCACCCAGTCGCTGTACTTCGAGGACCCGGACGGCAACGGGGTCGAGCTGTACGTCGACACCTCGGACGTGTGGCGGCGGGAACCCCAGAAGGTCGCCCAGGGCGGGCCCCTCGAACTGTAGCCGGCGGCAGCCTCAAGTCCCGTGCAGGCGGAGGAAGTCCCGACGCTGCGGGAGCGCGCGCGGATCGTCGCCGCCCTTGCCCGGAACCGCGCGGCCGAAACCGAGCGCCTGGGACGCCTGCACGCGGAGGTCCTCACGGCGTTGCAGCGGGCCGGCCTTCCGCAGATGCTCAAGGACGGTTCCCCTTGCACCATCCGGGAGTTCGTGGACGTGTGCGGCATCCTCGCCGAGGGCTGCATGTCGACGGGCTGGTGCAACTTCGTCTGGGGCATGCACAACTACCTGGTCGGCCGGTATCCGCGGGCGGTCCAGGAGGCAGTGTGGCGCGACCCGGGGACGTTGGTGTCGGCCAGTCTCGGTCCCGTGGGCCACGCGCCGGCCATTACCGGGGAGGGCGCCGTCGTCAGCGGCCGCTGGGCCTTCAACTCCGGGTGCGACCACGCGGACTGGCTGCTCCTCGGCATCTCGCAGCCGGAGGGCGAACCTCACCTGGGCGTGCTGCACAAGTCGGAGTGCCAGATCGACGACGGGAGCTGGAACGTCATCGGCCTCCGGGGGACGGGGTCGAAGGATGCGGTCTGCGAGCACGTCCCGGTACCGGCGGAACGGCTGATGCCCTTCTCGCGCATCATGGTCCCGTACATGGCCCTCCTGATCCTGGTCATCGTCGGACCGGTTATTGGCGGCGCCCAGGCGGCAGTGCGGGAGTTCGCCCGCAAGATTGGCGGTTCGGCCGGGGAAGGCGCCCTCCTGCGTCTCGGCGAGGCGAGCGCCGAGGTGGATGCCGCGCGCACAGTGGTGCTGGCGGCGGCGGACGAGCTCGACGCCGATCCCACCCCGGACGCGTCCGTGACGACCCGGATCGTCCGCGACACGGCATTCGCGGCGCGTCTCTGCAACCGGGCGACGCAGCGGTTGTTCGAAGCGGCCGGAGGGGCGGAACTGCAGGAGAGCCGGGAACTGCAGCGCATCTTTCGTGACGTGACCGCCGGCTGCGCGCACGCGCGGCTGCAGTGGGAAGCGCAGGCGCTACCGTATGCGCGCATGCTGGCCGGGGATCAGTCCGTCCCGGCGTGAACCGTCCGGGGCGGGGGCTATACTGCGGGCGGAAGGCGCGCGGAGGCACCCTTGAGATGGACCGGCAGACACTGGAAGAGACGGCAAACGCGATGGTCGCCCCGGGCCGTGGCATCCTCGCGATGGACGAGAGCCACCCGACGTGCAAGCGCCGGTTCGACTCCATCGGCGTCGAATCCAGCGCGGAGAGCCGCAGGGCCTATCGCGAACTGCTCATTACGGCGGAAGGGTCTGCGGAGCATCTGTCCGGCTACATCCTCTTCGACGAGACCATCCGGCAGCGGACGGCCGCCGGCGCCGCCTTCCCGGACCACATCATCGCGAACGGCAGCATCCCCGGCATCAAGGTGGACAAGGGCACGCTGGACATGCCACTGCACCCGGGCGAGAAGTTCACGCAGGGGCTCGACGGCCTGCGGGACCGCCTGGTCGAGTATCGGGGCCTCGGCGCCGGGTTCGCGAAGTGGCGGGCGGTCATCACGATCGGCGACGGGCTGCCGAGCGGCGCGTGCATCGGGGCCAACATGTACTCGCTGGCCCTGTAC
>VXNE01000504.1:5276-6389 GCA_009840715.1 Gammaproteobacteria bacterium | reverse complement strand
GCGGAAGGCGAGTAGCAGGTCGCCTTCCGCTTGCCCGTGTTCCGCAAGCGCGCGAAGCGCAACACGGTCCGTCACGAGAAACTCTACCTGTTCGATGCGGGGGTGTTTCGGGCGTTGCGTCCGCGAGGTCCGCTCGACAACCCCCACGAGATTGACGGACAGGCCCTGGAGGGACTGGTCGCTCAGCATCTTCGGGCATGGGCGTCCTATTCGAAGGGCCGGTCGGAACTGTTCTTCTGGCGCACGCAGGCCGGCACCGAGGTCGACTTCATCGTGTACGGCGACCACGGGCTGCAGGCGATCGAAGTCAAGAACGCCGGGCGCATGCAACCTGCGGATCTGCGGCCCTTGCGGACGTTCCGCGAGGAGTACCCGGAAGCGGATGTCGTCCTGTTACATCGGGGCTCGGAGCGGAGCCGCGTCGACGGCGTCTGGTGCCTGCCGGCGGACGACTTTCTGCGTAACGTCCTGCCGGACCGAGGGTTGCTCGCGTGGCTGTGACGGCGTAGCCGGCGTCCCGCTCAGCCCGTCTGCAGCCGCAACGGCAACGACCGGAGCCGCTGTCCCGTAGCCGCGTAGACCGCGTTCGCCACCGCCGGCGCAATCGGCGGCACGCCCGGTTCCCCGACGCCCGAGGGATGCTCCTCGCTCGCCACGATCACCACCTCGACGGCCGGCGCCTCGTTCATCCGCAGGATCGGGTAGTCGTGGAAGTTGCTCTCGCGGATCGCGCCGTTGGCCAGCTCGAGGTTGCCGTGGAGCGCCGCGGTGAGGCCGTACATCACCGAGCCTTCCATCTGTGCGCGCACGACGTCCGGGTTGACGGCGACCCCGCAGTCGACCACGCACAACACGTTGTGCACGCGGATGGCGCCATCCGATACGGACACTTCCGCGACTTCGGCGACGAATGATTCGAAGGATCCGTGCGCGGCGATGCCGAGTGCGTGTCCCCGCGGCAGGCGCCACTGCCCCATGCGCTCGCCCGCGATTCGGATCACGTTGTGCAGGCGCGGGTTGTTCGAGGTATGGCGGAGCCGCAGTTCGACCGGGTCGGCGCCGGCCCCGGCGGCCAGGTGGTCGGTCATGGGCCGGTGGGTTATACACATCAGC
>VXNE01000504.1:0-5266 GCA_009840715.1 Gammaproteobacteria bacterium | reverse complement strand
ATCATGGACTCCTTGGCGAATGCGGTGAACGAGTGTCCCACCGACCGCCAGACCGTGGTCGGCAGCCCGTGGTCCCGCGTCACGTGGCGCACTTCCCGGTTGGGAAGGTCGTAGTCGCCGGCAAGTCCCTCGACACTCGGGCCCTCCACCACCCAGTTGGCGAACAACCCGCCCGCGCCGTCCGCGGCCCAGTCGATCACGCCGTCGGACAGTCCCGGGAACAGGCCCGGCAGCAGGCCGCGCAGCGCATACGGCACGATGTTGGCGCCGACCCGCTTGGCACGCCATGCCGCGACGATACCGTCCGCGTCGATCCCCGCCTCGATGCGCATCAGCGAGGCTGGACGAAAGACGCCCGAGCGAATGTCGTCCTCGCGGGACCAGAGCACCTGCACCGGCTTGCCGGTCGCGAGTGCGGCCTCTGCCGCTTCCACGACGTGGCTCATCGTCGCGCGCCGACCGAAACCGCCCCCGAGGTAGGTGTTGTGCGCGGTGACCTGTTCCGTCGCAAGGCCCGTCACGCGCGCGACCAGTCCCTGGGCGAGACCCAGCCCCTGCGTGCCCGTCCACACCTCGGCTTCGCCGTCCCCGATGCGCACCACCGCGTTCATCGGTTCCATCGGCGCGTGCGCCAGGTAGGGAGCCCAGTAGTCCGCCTCGACGGTACGCGTTCCCGCGAAGGCCGCATCCACGTCGCCCTCGCTCTCGGCGGACTCCCCCTCCTCCGCGAGACCGTCCCGGTAGTCGGCCTCGATCTGCCGCGAGCTGACCTGCGCGAGCGCCGGCAGGTTCCACTCGACCTCGACGGACTCCGCGGCCTTCTTCGCCTGCCAGTACTTCGCCGCGACGACCGCGACGCCGGTCGCGACCGGAACGACGCCGACGACCCCGGGCATCCCCTGGGTGCGCGTCGCGTCGAACGACGCCACCGCGCCGCCGGCGACCGGGGACCGCACCACCACGGCGTGATGCAGGTCAGGCACGTCCACGTCGATGCCGAACACCGCCGTCCCCGCCGCCTTTTCGGCGCTGTCGATGCGGGGCATCTCCTTGCCGATGTAGCGGAACTCCGACGCGGGCTTGAGCGGAGTGTCCTCGGGCATCGGCAGGGTTCGCGCCGTCTCGACGAACGCCCCATACGGATGCCGCTCGCCACGCACGAGGACATGGCCGTCATCGGTCTCGATCTCCCTGGCGTCCACGCCCAACTGCGCGGCCGCGGCGAGCACGATGGCCTGCCTGGTGTCCGCGCCCACCTGCCGGAGCGGGAGGTAGTGCCCCATGATGGAGTTGCTGCCCCCCGTCGCCTGCACGCCGCCCATGGCCGGATTGGCGTAGGCGGGATGCACACCCGCGAGTTCGACGACGAACCTGGCCGGATCCACGTCGAGTTCCTCGCCGATGAGGGTCGCGAGGCCGGTTGTCACGCCCTGCCCCATCTCGTCGCGCGCGCAGTAGAAGCGCATGACGTTGTCCGGGCCGATCTGCAGGAACGCGTTGGGCGCGTACGCTCCGTCCATCGCCCTGAGCGGCGGCGCCCCGGGACCGCCTCGCATCGAGAAACCGACGACGAGGCCGCCCCCGACCACGCCCGCACCGATCAGGAAGTTGCGCCGGGAGGCCTTCATGTCCGCACCTCCTCCGCCAGGACCTGCCCGGCCAGGACCTGCCCGGCGAGGCCCTGCCCGGCCAGGTCTTCCGCCACCGCGAGGATCGCGTTCTTGATCCGGGGATAGCACCCACACCGGCAGATGTTGCCGGCCATCGCGCTCTCGACCTCGACCTCCGTGGGCCGCGGATTGGCGGACAGCAGCGCCGCCGCCGACATGATCTGTCCCGGCTGGCAGTAGCCGCACTGGGGAACGCTGAGGGTGACCCATCTCTCCTGCAGGGGATGCGGCTCGTCCGGGGTACCGAGACCCTCGATCGTTGTCACCCGCTTGCCCGCGGCGGCGCTGACCGGCAACGTGCACGAGCGGACGGCTGCCCCGTCGAGATGCACCGTACAGGCCCCGCACAGGGCCGCGCCGCAGCCGAACTTCGTCCCCTTGAGCTTGAACGTGTCTCGCACCACCCACAGGAGCGGCGTGTCCGGCTCGTCCTCCGTGCGGACGGTCTGCCCGTTCAGGGTGAACTCGATCATCTGTGGGTCCTCCTTGCCGTCTCCAGGGCTACTGTGAACGATCGTTCCGGGTTGTCAACGCGCTTCCAGTTCCTCGATCCGCTCCTGCAGCTCGATCCACTGCGCCTCGGTGCGGGCAAGGCGCTTTCGTACCCGGCCCTGGCGGGTGAGCATCTCCCCGATCTGCTCCTTGGTGGCGTGTTCGAAGGTGGCGCTGTTCGAGAGCACTGTCGAGAGTTCCGCGAGTTCCTCCGTGCACGCGTCGATGTCCCGCTCCAGCCGCGTGCGTTCCTTCGTCAGCGGCCGGATGGACTCCCGGCGCTCCGCCGCCTGGCGCCGCCGGTCCCTTTGATCGTGTCGCGTCGGGCGACCCCGCCGGTCCTGGCGAATCTCCGCGTAGCCGTCGAGGCCCGCAGAAAACGGCTCGACGCCGCCGTCCGCGACGAGCCAGAGCGTATCCGTGCACTCGCGGAGCAGGTGCCGGTCGTGGGAGACCAGCACGAGCGCGCCGTCGTAGGCCTGCAGCGCCAGCGCGAGCGCTTCGCGCATCTCGATGTCCAGGTGGTTGGTCGGCTCGTCGAGCAGCAGGAGCGCCGGCGCCTCGCGGGCGATGAGTGCGAGCACGAGCCGCGCCTTCTCGCCCCCGGAGAAGGTCGCCACGGGCCGCTCGACCATCTCGCCGCCGAAGCCCCAGCCCCCGAGATAGTCCCGGGCTTGCTGTTCCGTGAGCCTCTCGCCCGGCCCCGCGTCGAGCGCTTGCAGGGCCGTCCGGTCGAGCCGCAGGGCCTCCATCTGGTGCTGGGCGAAGTAGCCGACCTCGCTGTGCCGGCCACGCGCCAGTCCACCGCCGACGGGACCGATCTCGCCGGCGAGCGTCTTCAGGAGGGTGCTCTTGCCGGCGCCGTTGACGCCGAGCACGCCGATGCGGTCGCCGGGATAGATGCGCAGCGTCAGGTCCCACAGCACTGCCGTTTCCCCGTATCCGAGGCGCGCCTCGTCCAGGGACAGCGTCGGGTTGGAGACCTCCTTCGGATTCGGAAACTCGAACCGGTAGGGAGAACGCGCACGCACCGGCGCCACGCGCTCCATACGCTCCAGCGCCTTCAGCCGGCTCTGCGCCTGCCGCGCCTTGGAGGCCTTGGCCCGGAAACGGTCGACGAATGCCTGGATACGCCGTATCTCGCCCTGCTGCCGCGCGTGGTGCGCGGCCTGCACGCGCAGCGCTTCCGCACGCTGGCGCTCGAACGCGGTGTAGCCCCCCGTGTACAGGGCGGTCCTGCCGTCCGCGACGTGGACGATCTCGTCGCACACGGCGTCGAGGAAATCCCGGTCGTGGGCGATGACGAGGACCGTGCCCTCGTACCGGGCGAGCCAGGTCTCGAGCCATAGCGCCGCATCGAGATCGAGGTGGTTCGTGGGTTCGTCGAGGAGCAGCAGGTCCGACGGGGACATCAGTGTCCGGGCCAGGTTGAGCCGGATCCGCCATCCGCCGGAGAAGTCCCGATGCGGCTTGCCGAAGTCACGGCCGCCGAAGCCGAGGCCGTGCAGGACCTCGCCCGCCCGGGCCTCCGCGTCGTATCCGCCGACGTCCTCCAACTGGACGTGCAGGTGGGCGAGCGCGTCGTCGTTGCCCGCGCGCTCCGCGGCGGCGATCTCCGCCTGCACCGTGCGCAGCGGGCGATCCCCGTCCAGCGCGAAGTCGAGGGCGGAACGCGCGCTCGGTTCCACCGCCTGGTCCAGCCACGCCAGCCGCCATCCCCGCGGACGCAGGACTTCCCCTTCTTCGGGCAGGAGCCGTCCGCGGATCAGCTCCACGAGCGTCGTCTTGCCGACGCCGTTGCGCCCGACCACGCCGGCCGTGTGTCCCGCGTGGACGGTCAGGCTGGCGCCGTCGAAAACGGCCCGGTCCCCGCGTTTGAGAATGACGTCGATGAGTTGCAGCATGGGGTGCGGATCACCAAAGCGGCCGCGGCGAACACGCCACGGCCCGTTCGGCCGACGGCGGATTCTATCCGACCCGCGTACGCCCCCCGGCCGGAAACCCTGGCGCAGGTTCCGCGGCGGCCGCTGGCCCGGCATCCAGCAACCGTTCTACAATACTCTTTCGGCCACGACCGCTTCGAGGGCGCGCGCACATGAGCCAGGAAGTCTTGGACACGATCCGCGAACAGATCGACGCCAACCCCATCCTCCTCTACATGAAGGGCTCGCCCCAGGCGCCGCAGTGCGGTTTCTCCGCGCAGACGGTGCAGTGCCTCATGGCCTGTGGCGAACGGTTCGCCTACGTCGACATCCTGAGCCATCCCGCGATCCGCGCGACGCTCCCGCAGTACGCCAACTGGCCGACCTTCCCGCAGCTCTACGTCGAGGGGGAACTGGTCGGGGGCTGCGACATCGTGACGGAGATGTACCAGTCCGGCGAACTCGAGCCGCTCATCAAGGAAGCGGCCGCGCGGGCCGAAGAAAGCTAGAGGCTGGCGTCCGGGATCAGCCCCGCCGGGGCGAACGCGTCCCAGGTGTTGACGATCGAGCAGAATAGCCGCGCCGTCGTCTCCGCGTCGTAGCCCGCGCTATGTGCGCGCTTGTCCTCGAAACCAAGGCCGGCGCGCGTACACGCCTCGCTGAGCACGGTATGCCCGTACGCGAGCGCCGCCAGGGAAGCGGTGTCCAGCACCGTGAACGGGTGGAAGGGATTACGTCCGATGCGGTTGCGCGCGGCCGCCTCCATCACGAACCCATGGTCGAAGTGGGCGTTGTGCGCGGTCAGCACGGCCCGCTGACAGCCGCTGCGCTTCACCACCCCGCGCACGAAGCGGAACATCTCCCGCATCGCTTCCGCCTCGGGGACTGCACCGCGCTCCGCATCGCCGAGTTCGATGCCCGTCAACTGCAACGAGGCGGCTTCGACGCGGGTGTCCGGATGCGGCTCCACGTTCCAGGTCCGCAGCGTCTCGATGCCGAGCAGGCCTTCCGTCCAGGCGAGACTCACGGCCGCGATCTGCAGGACGGCATGGACTTCCCTGTCGAATCCACCCGTCTCCAGATCGACCACGACCGGGGCAAAGCCGCGAAAACGGGCTTTCATCTGACTCATCGCGCCCCCTCGTGTCCTCCCGGCCGATGCGTCGTCTCGGTCTTGTGGAC
>VXNE01000263.1 GCA_009840715.1 Gammaproteobacteria bacterium | reverse complement strand
GTCCCCTTCCCCGGCGCGTCCGGAGTCCTCGTGCGCATAGGCCTCGACGATGCGCTGCACCAGCGGGTGGCGCACGACGTCCCGCGCGCCGAAACGGGTGAAGCTCAGGCCCTCCACGTCCTTCAGGACGTTGAGGACGTGTATGAGGCCCGAGCGCTGTCCGCCCGGCAGGTCGATCTGCGTGATGTCGCCGGTGATCACCGCCGTCGACCCGAAACCGATGCGGGTCAGGAACATCTTCATCTGCTCGACGGTGGTGTTCTGGCCCTCGTCGAGGATGATGAACGATCCGTTCAGCGTGCGGCCCCGCATGAACGCGAGGGGCGCCACTTCGATGACGTTGCGCTCGATGTACTTGTTGACGCGCTCCACGCCCAGCATCTCGTACAGGGCGTCGTAGAGCGGCCGCAGGTAGGGGTCGATCTTCTGCGCCAGGTCGCCCGGGAGGAACCCGAGCTTCTCGCCGGCCTCCACCGCGGGGCGCACCAGCAGGATGCGCGACACGGCCTGGGTCTCGAGCGCTTCCACCGCGCACGCGACCGCGAGGTAGGTCTTGCCCGTCCCGGCGGGTCCGACGCCGAAGCAGATGTCGGTCGCCCGCATGGCGTCCACGTAGCCAACCTGGTTGCGGCCACGCAGCTTGATCGTCTTGCGGCGCGTCTTGATCACGTGGTCGGGCTCGTCGGCGCCGGTGAGCAGTTCCTCCATCCCGGACTCCTGCAGGTAGAGGTGCACGGTGTCCGGCGCCAGGACCTCCGCGTTCTCGGTCTCGACGTACAGCTTCGCCAGGAGCGCCCCCGCGGCCTGCACGCGCGTCTCCGGTCCGCTGACGTGGAAGAGGTTGCCCCGATTGGTGATGCGGATACCCAGCCGGCGTTCCAACTGCTTCAGGTTCTGGTCGAACGGACCGCACAGGGCGGCCAGGCGGCGGGAGTCGTTGGGTTCCAGGTGGATGCTGGCGGTGAGTGCCACCACCCGCGATGAGTCGTCGCTCAAGTCTGGTTCACGTCGTTGCCGGGACCCGTAGCATATCGGGCATCCCCGGGCTGTCAACGGGTTCGGCGGCAACGGGCATTCCCCGCAGCGAATTGGGCAGCGCCTCCGTGATGCGAACGTCCACGAAGACGCCGACGAGCCGGTCGTCGGCGCTACGGAAGTTCACGACCCGGTTGTTCTCGGTCCGGCCCTGGAGCTGCCCCGGGTCGCGGGGAGACCGGCCGGTCACCAGCACCCGCTCGACGCCCTCCACCATGGCCGCCGCGTGCGCCGCCGCCTGGGCGCGCAACTGGTCCTGCAGGATGGCCAGCCGGTGCCGCTTCACCTCCGGGCGCGTGTGGTCCGGCAGGCTTGCCGCCGGCGTGCCGGGGCGGGGACTGTAGATGAAGCTGAAGGACACGTCGTAGTCGAGCTCCCGCACGAGCGCGAGCGTGTCCTCGAAGTCCCGGTCCGTCTCGCCGGGGAAGCCCACGATGAAGTCCGAGGACAGCGCCACGTCGGGACGCGCTTCGCGGAGCCGCCGGATCTTCTCCCGGTACTGCATCACCGTGTAGCGGCGCTGCATCGCCGCGAGCACTCGGTCCGAGCCGGACTGCACGGGCAGGTGCAGGTGGCTGGCGAGTTCCGGCACGTCCCGGAACGCCTCGATCAGGGCGTTGCCGAACGCCAGGGGGTGCGACGTCGTGAAGCGGATCCGGTCGATACCGTCGATCTCCGCCGCGTCACGGACGAGTCTGGCCAGGTCGGCCTTGCGGCCCGCAGTCTCCCCCCGGTAGGCGTTGACGTTCTGGCCAAGGAAGGTCACCTCGCGCACGCCCTGGTCGGCCAGGGCCGTCACTTCGCGCAGCACGTCCGCGAGCGGCCGGCTCACTTCCTCGCCGCGGGTATACGGCACGACGCAGAAGCTGCAGTAGCGGCTGCAGCCCTCCATGACGGACACGTAGGCCGTGGGCCCTTCGGCGCGCGGTGCGGGCAGGGCGTCGAACTTCTCGATCTCGGGGAAGCTCACGTCGACGACGGGGCCGTCTTCGCGCCGCGCCTGCGCCAGCAGGTCCGGCAACCGGTGCAGCGTCTGCGGCCCGAAGACGACATCGACGTAGGGCGCCCGCGCGTGGATCGCGTCTCCCTCCTGGCTCGCCACGCAGCCGCCGACGCCGATCAGCACGTCGGGGCGGGCGGCCTTGATCCGCTTCCACCGTCCCAGTTGATGGAAGACCTTCTCCTGGGCCTTCTCGCGGATCGAGCAGGTGTTCAGCAGCAGGATGTCCGCGTCCTCCGGCGCCTCCACCAGGACCGCCCCGTCGCGCTCGCGCAAGAGGTCCGCCATGCGCGACGAGTCGTACGCGTTCATCTGGCAGCCCTGCGTCTGGACGTAGAGGCGGGGGGTGCTCAACGGCGTCGTCCCGATCCCGTGGGGGCGCAATTGGAACACATACGCCGCGACCCCGCATGCGGCCCTTCCCGGGCCGGCGCTTGAAAAGACACGACCGGGGCAGTTATAAGGCCGCTATGGCCGACCAGCAGCACATCTACCGGATCTACTTCCACAGCCAGGGGCAGATCTACGAGGTGTACGCCCACGCGATCTACCAGAGCGACCTGTACGGGTTCGTCGAGATCGAGGACTACATCTTCGGCGAGAAGGCCCAGGTAGTGATCGATCCGGCCGAGGACAAGTTGCGCACGGAGTTCTCCGGAGTGCAGCGCAGCTTCGTGCCGATGCACGCCATCATCCGCATCGACGAGGTCGAGAAGGAGGGGACCGCCAAGGTCACCGACTCGAGCGGGCAGAACATCACGCCGTTCCCGATGCCGATGCCGAAGAACAGCGGCTCCTGAGAGCCGCGGCCACTGGTAGGGGACGGCCGGGCGGCGTCCCTGCGCGGACCCCCCGTCGCCCGCAATCCCTGGAGACCTCACCGTGAGCGAAATCGCATTCCAGACCGCGGCCGAACTGGCCGGGATGATCCAGCGCCGTGAGATCGGCTGCGAAGAGTTGCTGGATCTCTACCTCGATCGCGTCGAGCGATTCAACCCGGCGCTGAACGCCATCGTGGTGCTCGACGCCGACGGCGGGCGCGAGCGGGCCCGGGAGGCCGACGCCGCCCTCGCGCGCGGCGAGGTGTGGGGCCCCCTCCACGGCGTCCCGATGACGATCAAGGAGTCCTACGACGTCGCGGGCACTCCCACGACCTGGGGCTTCCCCGACCTCGAGAACAACATCGCCGCCGCGGACGCCCTGTCGGTGCAGCGCCTCAAGGCGGCCGGGGTCGTCCTGTTCGGCAAGACCAACGTGCCCCTGGGGCTCTCCGACTTCCAGAGCTACAACGACATCTACGGCACGACCAGCAATCCCTGGAACACGGACCGCATTCCGGGCGGGTCTTCGGGCGGATCGGCCGCGGCCCTGGCCGCCGGCATGACCGGCTTCGAGAGCGGGTCCGACATCGGCGGCTCCATCCGCAACCCGGCGCACTACTGCGGCGTGTTCGGACACAAGCCCACCTGGGGACTGCTGCCGCCCCGCGGCCACGCGATGCCGGGCGTGCTGGCCCAGCCCGACCTCTCCGTGATCGGCCCGCTCGGGCGCGGCGCCGACGACCTGGAACTCGGCGTCAACGCCATGGCCGGGCCCGACGAGATACAGGGCGCGGGGTACGAACTGCGGCTGCGCGGCCCGGAGCATCGCGACCTGTCCGGCTATCGCATCGCGTGCTGGACCGACCACGAGATGGCCCCGGTGAGCGCGGAGACCGGCAAGCGCGTCACCGCCGTCGCCGAGGCGGTGACCGCCGCCGGCGGCCAGGCAGACTTCGACGCGGCCCCGGACTGCGACCTCACGGCCGGTTTCGAGACCTACCAGACGCTGCTGCAGGCGGTAATGATGTCCCGGCAGCCGCAGGACGTGTACGACCGCCTGCGGCGCGAGGTAGCCGAACTCGACCCCGACGACGAGAGCGATGGCGCGAGGACGCTGCGGCGCCAGGTCGCGAGTTACCGGGACTACGTCGCCGCCAACGAGGCGCGTACGCACCTGCGCTGGGCCTGGCACGCGTTCTTCGAGCGCTACGACGCCGTCATCGCCCCGATCATGTCGACGCCGGCCTTCCCCCACGACCATCGTCCGTTCGGCGAACGCACGCTGACGGTGGACAACGCGGAGCAGCCCTACTTCGCCCAGGTGTTCTGGGCCGGCATCGCGATCTGCAGCTACCTGCCGTCGACGGTGATCCCGACCGGACCGGACGGCGACGGGCTACCCATCGGCGTGCAGATCATCGGCCCGGAGTACGGGGACCTGAAGACGATTGGGCTCGCCAGGCTGCTGGAGGCCGAGGGGTTCGCGTTCGCGCCGCCCCCGGGGTATTGACGCGGGGCGAGATCGCCGTCAGGCGGTCTGCTCTTCCGCTTCCTCCTCGGTCACTTCGTCGTCGTCGAACAGGTCGTCTTCCTCGGCCCCCGGCCGGTCGACGAGTTCGATGTACGCGACAGGAGCGGAATCCCCGGCCCGGTAGCCGGCCTTCAGGACGCGGGTGTAGCCCCCCGGGCGGTCCTTGTACCGCGGACCGAGTTCGGTAAAGAGCTTCGCCACCGCGGCCTTGCTGCGCGTGCGGTCGAAGGCGAGCCGCCGATGGGCCACGCTGTCCTCCTTGGCCAGCGTGATGAGAGGTTCCGCGACCCGGCGCAGTTCCTTCGCCTTCGCCACCGTCGTCTTGATGATCTCGTGCTCGATCAGCGACACCGCCATGTTGCGGAACATCGCCTTGCGGTGCGAACTGGTCCGGTTGAGATGCTTGCCGCTCTTTCTGTGTCTCATGGTCTGAGTCCTTGAGGTCGCCGGGCGCGGTCAGGCGACCCGGTCGTCCCCGCGCAGGCTCGGCGGAGGCCAGTTCTCGAGCCGCATGCCGAGGGAGAGTCCGCGCGTCCCAAGCACTTCCTTGATCTCGGTGAGCGACTTCTTGCCGAGGTTCGGCGTCTTCAGCAACTCGACCTCGCTGCGCTGGATGAGGTCGCCGATGTAGTAGATGTTCTCCGCCTTCAGGCAGTTGGCCGAGCGCACCGTGAGTTCGAGGTCGTCCACGGGGCGCAACAGGATGGGCGCGACCTCCTCGTGCCGCTCCTCGACCACCGGCTCGCCCTCGCCCTCGAGGTTCACGAACGGGTCGAGCTGACGCTGCAGGATGGTGGCGGCGTGGCGCACGGCCTCCTCGGGATCGATCGTCCCGTTCGACTCGATGTCCAGGATGAGACGGTCGAGGTCGGTGCGCTGCTCGACCCGCGCGTTCTCGACCTCGTACGCCACGCGGCGCATGGGGCTGTAGCTCGCGTCGAGCCGCAGCACGCCGATCGTGCGCGTCTCGTCTTCCTCGTCGCCCGTGTACTCGACGGGCACGTAACCCCGGCCCCGGGTCACCGTCGCCTCCATCCGGATGGCGCCGTTCTCGTTCAGCGTGCAGACCACGTGGTCCGGGTTCACGACCTCGACGTCCTGGGAGAGCTGGAAGTCGCCGGCGGTCACCTCGCCCGTGCCCTCCCGGGAGAGCGTGATGGTCGACGACTCCCCCTGATGCAGCCGCACGGCGATCCCCTTGAGGTTGAGCAGGATGTCGATGACGTCCTCCTGGACGCCCTCCATCGTGCTGTACTCGTGGAGCACGCCGTCGATCTGCACCTCGGTGATGGCGGCCCCCCGCATGGACGACAGCAGGATCCGCCGCAGGGTGTTCCCGAGGGTATGGCCGAAACCCCGCTCGAGCGGTTCCAGCGTCACCCGCGCCCGCGTCGGGCCGAGTTCCTGTACGCGGATCTGTCTCGGCGTGAGCAGTTCGTTCACCGACTGTGTCATGTGTGCGTCATCCTCCGATCGCTCGGACTTGCGGCAACTCGTTCCGTGCCACCCGTGTGAGGCGTCGTGCGCTACTCTCGCTGCTTTCTCGCTGCTTTCTCGCTATTTCGAGTAGAGCTCGACGATCAGGTTCTCGTTGATCTCCTGGGACAGTTCAGCCCGGTCCGGAGGCCGCTTGAAGACGCCCTCGAGCTTGTCCGGGTCGACGTCCACCCACTCCACCATGCCGCGCTGCGCAGCGACGTCCAGCGCGGACTTGATGCGGAGCTGTCCCTTCGCCTTCTCGCGCACCCCCACCACGTCGTCCTGCCGCACCTGGTAGGAGGGGATGTTGACCGTCTGGCCGTTGACCTGGACCGCCTTGTGCGACACGAGCTGCCGCGACTCGGCCCGGGTCGCCCCGAAGCCCATCCGGTAGACGACGTTGTCCAGACGGCACTCGAGCAGACGCAGCAGGTTCTCGCCGGTCGCGCCGCGCTGCCGGTCCGCCTTCCGGTAATAGTTGCGGAACTGCTTTTCGAGCACCCCGTACAGCCGCCGCACCTTCTGCTTCTCGCGCAACTGCACCGCATAGTCCGACAG
>VXNE01000283.1:2109-6427 GCA_009840715.1 Gammaproteobacteria bacterium | reverse complement strand
GTGGAGGACATCTTCGACAAGCCCGACACCAAGTACGGCATTCTCGGCGGCTGGTCGAGCGACGCAACGGACGTCGTGTTCGCGTACGAGTACCGCGACAGAGGGGAAATCCGCCAGACGCATCCGCGATTTTCGCGCTACATCGACTCGCGCGTGAATCGCATCGGTCCGGACGCCGACGGACGCCCAGGCTCGCTTGGTCCGTGGGAGGACTCCAACCATCCCGGCACTTTCGACGTGCCTGTGCGCGACGCCGCCACCGGGCGCACCACCACCTTCGGCAACGGCCTCGCCCGGACTACGGCGCGGGCGGACCCGATCTGCCAGTTCGACTTCAACAGCGGCGGCGAGGACTTCACGCAGCAGGACTCCTGGCGCAACGGCCTGATCGCGCGCAACGGAAAGTGCGAGCAGAACCCGTTCAACTACCTGAACTACAAGGACGACCTGATCCAGCACTCCATCTACGCGAACGTCGATCACCGCTACAACGAACACCTGACGCTCAACGGCCAACTGTGGCTCAACGTGCAGAACCGGACCGGCCGAAACAACCCGGTCGGCTCGAGCGACAGTTCGCGTATCGGGAACGCCAATCAGGGCGATCGTTTTCTGATCGCCGGCACGCACCCGGGCAATCCCTTCCGCGCCATGGCGGGTGGACGGCCGTTGTACGCGCAAGACGCCGACGGTGATGGCGTGCCGGACCGCGACGGCGACATGAGTGCCTACAACGCCCGCTTCGGCGGCAACGTCGTTCTCGCGTCGGATCCGTTCGATCCGGCGGCCGGAATCCCGTTCCAGGAGGACGTGTACCTGGACGACAAGTACTCCGTGCAGGGGCACCTGTGCCATCCGATGGGCGGCTGTTCGCGTTTCGTCGATGCCGGGGACGGCTTCGCCTCGGAGGCGCGCGGCCACACGAACAACATCCGCGCCCAGATCGGCGCGGAGTACGAGCTGGCGAACACGGGCTGGCACCTGAATGCGGACTGGATCAAGGCGTTTCGCTCGCGGGACCGATACGGTTACTCAGCCTTGGGCTACGAGTCGATGTCCGCCATGGAGCGGGGTCTCGACTGCCTGTTGGGTCCCCGCGGCGACGAGTGCTGGAATCCGTTCGGAACGTCCATCTACGCCCACGACGAGACGTTCCAGCCGCTGCCCCGTTTCCAGGACGACCCTGCGCTGATCAACTCCCAGACCATCATTGACGGCCTTCTCTCCCCGGCGACCCGCAAGCATGTCTACGAGCAGGACATCGCCGATGTGGTCGTTGCCGGCCCGTTACCCATCGCCCTGTCGGCAGGGCCGGTGTCCATCGCCGTGGGACATCACTTCCGGGTGGAACACGAGGAGTTCATACCGGACCCCCTGGCGCTGCTCGAGGACCGGCCCAGGGGCTCGTCGTTCAAGCGCCGCGTCACCGAGTCGGTTTCGAGGGACTACTTCGTCGAGCTGAACGCGCCGCTACTCGACAGCGAAAGGTTCGGGCTGGCCGAAGTGTCGGCTGCGGTGCGGTCGACCGGCAACGACATTCAGGCGACGGTCCCCCGCGAGTCCGGCGGCGGCAGCTACCGCGACACGATTCACCAGCTCGGGGTGGCCTGGCAGCCTGCGGACTGGATGTCGGTGCGCGGTTCGCTGGGCGAGGGGTTCGTCATCCCCGACCAGTTCGCCGCATTCGGCGACAAGCGGATCCACTTCGTGTCGACCGACAGCGCGACGGGCGACTACACCTGCGAAGTGCTGGTGGACGACGACACCACCGGCGACGGCGGACTCGGCGGTACCGCGGCGACGGGGGTGACCGAGGCCATGTGCCCGACCGGCGACATGGATTTCGTTCGCACTACGGTCGCATCGCCGCATCTGCAGGGCGAAACCTCGAACGGATACAACTTTGGCATGACGCTCAGTCTCCTCGGGGGAGACCTGACCATCGACCTCGACCGCTTCGCCGTGGTGTTCCAGGATCAGGTGGTGTATGCCGACGTGTCCGTGCAGATGGACGGCCTGCGGGACGACTTCCTGGAGTTCGCCACGGCCGCTGGCGTGAACTGCGGCAGTGACGCCCGATGCTGGCTCGCAGTCCGCAGGGAATGGACTTCGCGGCACGAACCCGCGTTCAACACGTTCCAGCTCGCGCAGGGCCGGCTCCCGCAAGACGCACCGCCATCGACCCTCGGCATCTACCGCATCGACGACACCCGGCCTGGAGACATCTCGCACACCGTCTCATCGAGAATCAACGCCGACGTCGCGGAGAGCACGAGCTACGATCTACGCATCCGCTACGACTTCGACGCCAGCGACATTCCCCTGATCGGAGGTGCCTACGGCAGCTTCAGCACGACCCTGGAGGCGACCTACTACGAGTCCTGGCGGGTGACACCGAACCCGGCGATCCCGGAGAATCGGATCGACCTGGCCGGGCAGTACGGCCGTAACGAAGCCCTGCAGGACGGCGGCGTGCCGCGCTGGAAAGGCAGCGCCAGCCTGCGCTGGAGCACGAACCGTCACACCCTGCGGCTTACCGGGCGCTACAGCCACCACATGGCCGATCTCGAGAACAGCGGCGCGTGCGTATCCCCGCTTGCCAACGCCTCATGCCGCATCGATTCGTGGCTGACCTGGGACGTGTTCTACGCCTACGACCTGCCCGGCATCCCGGCCATCCCTGGCCAAACCACCCTCGCCCTCACCGTCGTCAACCTGTTCGACCGATTTCCCGCTCCCATGGAATCCGCAACGACGCCGTACGCCGCCAGCGTCGCCAGAATCTGGGGCCGCACATACAACTTCCGAGTCCAGCATCGCCTCTGATTCCCGGCCGAGGCCTTGCAGCCCGAGATCGTCTACACCGTCGACTCCTCCTCACCCACCGCTGCAAAGCGTGCGCTCAGCAGGTAGGCCTCGGATCCAACCGCGCGATCCACCGCCCTCCGGCGGTTTCACCACGCCGGCCCGCCCGCCGTCCCGGGCAGCTTCCTGTCGAGCCTGTCAACATTGGCCGGCATGTACACCCACCAGGAGACCCGGCCATGAGAATACTCGGCTACGTCGCGGCCGCCTTGGGGGCGATCGCGTTGGCGCTCTACTTCGCGTTCTTCCACAACCCGCAGACGGAGGAACAGGAGGCAGTGAACGCGGCGTGGGCCCGCTTCGCCAAGGACGTCACGGAACTCGGCGAGGTCGTCGAAGACGCGCCGTTCAACCGCGACGAACGCACCGCCGCCGCCGGGTATCGGCACATCGCACGGTTCCTCGCGACCGCCCTGGCCGAGTTCATGGACTTCCGGGACCCGGATTACCCGCAGTTCTCGCGCTTCCCCAACAGCGTCGCCCGCATCGGCTGGGACAACCCGGACGGTCTCTATCTCGTCTTTCCCGTGCGCGGCGATCACGTCTACCGCTTGCGCGGGAACGCGAGCAACTTCGACCTCGTCACCATCAACGTGTACAGCGGCATGCTCGGCCACACGCCGGTGTCTGACATCCGGACCATATCGAGCATCGCCTCGGAAGATCTCGACCTCGACGAGAGCGGCGACTTCGTCCTGACCCTCAGCGCCACCCCGACGGAAGGCAACTGGCTCAGGCTGGAACCCGACGCCTATATCGTCGTGGTCCGACGCCTCGTTTCGCATTGGGAGAACACCGACGAGGGTTTGTGGGAGGTCCTCAATCTGACCACGCTGGGCATGGGCTCGCCCCGCCCGACGACCGCCTCGATCGCCCGCCAGCTCGATGACGCGGTGACCCAGACGCGTGCCCTGCGCGAACTGCTCACCCTCGCCCATCGGCTCACGTTCCAGCTCGCCCAGAGCCCCAACGAGGTCTCCGAACCGGCCGAGACGGACCCGAATCTGGCCATGGCCGATGCGTTTCAGGCGGGCTCGCGGGGCTACTTCCGACTGCGGGAGGACGAAGCCCTGCTGGTGGAAGCACCCTCGGCGGATTGCAGGTACACCAACATCCAGCTCGCCAATCCGTGGATGGAGTCGCTCGACTATGCCAGCCACCAGTCGAGCCTGAATCACCGCACCGCTCACGTGAACGCCGACGGCCGGGTGCGCTACGTGGTCAGCCGGCGGGATCCCGGCGTACAGAACTGGCTGGACACCGCCGGGTGGGCGGAGGGGTCGCTCTTAGCCCGTTGGACGTATTGCACCGAGTACCCGACCGGGATCTCCGCCCGCCTGGTCAAGCTGCACGAACTCGACCGGTACCTGCCCGACGACACGCCGAGGGTAGACGCCGAGGAGCGCGCGCGGACCGTGGCGTCGCGGCAGGCCGCCGTCAGCCGACGGTACGC
>VXNE01000283.1:0-2099 GCA_009840715.1 Gammaproteobacteria bacterium | reverse complement strand
GGCCCACTCGCCCCACCCGCCCTCTCCCGCGCCCACCCACCGCGCCTCGGCTCCCCCCGCTGTCCCGGGGCGTCGCGGTGGCGCGGCGGCAGGCCGCCGTCAGCCGACGGTACGCTGGGGGTTCCCAAGGCGGCAGGGGAGATGAATAGCTCGGTCGATATACAGCTTAAAGATACCGTCTCAACTATTTGTTTTAGTTACTATTTTTAAGACAGTAACCATTGTCGTGCACGCTCGACAGGAGTATTCACTGCCCACAGTTCAGCTGCCAGGGGACTCGAAACGAGTCAGTCCGGCGTTGTCCCCACCGCACGCACGACCGCCTTTTCCCACCCCTCTCGTTGCGTACCGAGTATCTCCGCCACCGCGGCGCACTTCAGCCGGTCCCACTTGAGCCCGCTTGCGCGCGCGGCCGACCAGACACACCCTTCCAGCCAAGCGCGATCGGCGTCCCGCGCCTCCCCGGCCGACAGCGACGCCGCCAACCGGCGGCCAAGCCGTACCGCGGACGCCGATCCCATCTCACTCGCCAGGATCGCTTCAATCTGCTCCGCCAGTTCCGCCAACTCGGCCGGCGTCTGTTCGTGGGCCCGTACCCGGATCCAGAAACTGCCGGCCTGGTCGCGCTCGATCTTCGCCGCCACGACACCGCCACCGGCCCGACCCTTGCGGCGCACAAACACGGTTTCGCGCGAGGCCTCTTCGCGCGGTTCACGGTACAGCATGTCGTACAGTCGATCGGCCCCGACCGATCCCGGCTCCAGTTGCGCGGCGCGTCGACGAGCCACCTGTCCGCGTGTCCCCTCTGCGTACGCGTCCGCAAGGCGATCGGCCGCACGGCCCGTGAACTCGTGCATCACGGGCTTGACCAAGCGACCCAGCCACTCCTCCGCAAACAGGGATGCGGCGGTACGCACGGCGCGCGAGACCGTGGCCCGGTGGCAGCCCAACTCTCGCGCCAGCGCGGTTTGGCTCTCGAAAACTCCCTCGTCGAGCATGGCTTTCCACTGCACGGCATTCTCGAGCGGCGATACGCCCTCCGACCACGCGTTCTCCCCATGCATCGCTGCGGCGCACTCCGCGTCGGAGAAAGAGGCTTCCCGCACCTCGGCGCGCCAAGGGACCCCCGCGCGACGACAGGCTTCCAGCCGGCGCACGCCGAAGATCACCTCGACC
Source organism: Gammaproteobacteria bacterium (assembly GCA_009840715.1). Lineage (GTDB taxonomy): Bacteria > Pseudomonadota > Gammaproteobacteria > Pseudomonadales > Azotimanducaceae > VXNE01. The sequence goes on along the minus strand of VXNE01000283.1, from coordinate 923 downwards.
GCGTGCGTGTCATCCGCAGGCAGGCGACGCGCCAGACCGAGCTGCTGCTGTCCATCCCGCTTGATGGAGTTCGCGAGGGCGTCGAGCGAGACATCGTCCATCCCCGACCGGGCCCGATTGTGGAATCGCCAGGGACGCACGAGCACCGGGTCGAATGCCTCAACCCGCACCATCTCGGCGCGGCTGCGCTCCTCTACGCGATTCTCGTCCGTCATTGGTTCCCTCCCAGCCATCGTTTCTCTTGGGGCATGCGCCACCCGGCGCTCTGCCGCGGACACAGCGCCAAACGGGTCCGCGGACGCGCCCTTCGCGCGGGCGAATCCGTAGACCGGTCAGGGCATGACTGCGAGGCCCAAGTAGTGCGCGCACTACAATAGCAGACCTCTCCCGGGGAACAACAGAAAGCACGGGTGCCCGCAGGCCGTCCAGCGTTGCGCGCACTCGGCAATGCGCGCAACGCGGCCCAGCCCACACTGCACCCCCCACGACAGGGGCCAAAGTCATGGGTCCGTGACGGCCTCGACGGAGTAGTGGCAGCCGCGAGGGGGCGGCACAGGCGGGCACCGCGCGCGACGTCGAGAGACCGTGTTGGCGTTCCGGAGTTCTTCAGAAATCCCGGAGGGGACAATGCGCCCTGTCGCCGGGACTGCGCGAAAGCCAGTCGACGACCTTACTCGGGTGCATGCAGTCGCGCACGACCGAGTGAGACGCCGACCGAGGTTCCCGCGACGCCACAGGAATCGAACCTGCGTTCGCCGACAGCGCAACCGGTGGTGCGGACCGCCTAGTGCGGTGACTTATCGGATGTCGGGCGCGCCCGTGGGCCGGACTCCGAGTAGCCACGAACGTACCGTGAGAGCACGTTTTAACGTATTGATTGTTATTGATTTTTCTTTACAGCAGCGCTTGGACTCTGCGCCGTG
>VXNE01000041.1 GCA_009840715.1 Gammaproteobacteria bacterium | reverse complement strand
CACGCCGGCTTCTGCGGCGTCCGCGCCGAGTCTCGGATCACCGCGGCGGCGCGGTCGGGTCGCGGCCGTCGCGCGGCGCGCCGGTGCCGGACGAGCCTACGAAGATCTTGCTGCCGTCCTCGAAGGTGATGTCGCGGCCGTTGGCGCGCTTCGAGCGGTCCTTGCTCTGGTATCCGTCCACGACGATGAGCGTCCCCGGCACGAGCGAGTTACGCGTCAGACCGCGCCGCAGCAGCGTATTCGGGGTGCCGCCCTCGACCATCCACACTTCCTTGTCGCCGGCGTCGGTGGTGTGCTCGAGGTGAATCCACGCGTGCGGATTGACCCACTCGACTTTCACGACCGGGCCCCGCAGCACCATCGGCCGGTTGGGGTCGAACTCGGCCCCGAACGCGTGGTGGGCCGCGGCGGGGCCGGCCGTCAGCAGCGCCGCCAGGAATATCAAACACTTCGTCCGCATGTTGCTTGCCTCCATTGTGTGGCACTCACTCCGCGCCGGATGAGGTGACGTCGGCCTCCAGCAGCCGCGCCCCGCGCATGATGTTGCCGAGTGCGTAGTTGGCCTCGTCACAGGCGTACTCGTAGACGCTCGAGTCCGTCGCCGGCCACGGGTACTCGCCGCTCCAGGGCGCGTCCCAGACCGTCGGGTCCTCGACCGTGAAACCGTAGAGCAGCGTGTCCGCATCGAGACGGCTGAACCGCTCCTCGACCCGTAGGTGCTCCGTGCCCCCGGAGAGGCCGGTCTGGTCGCGGAAATTGGTCGTCTCGACCACCAGCGTGTCGCCTTCCCAGCGACCGACCGAGTCCCCCATCCACTTGCGCACGTCGGGCGGGGCGTGCTCGCCGCCGATCCGGATGATGCGCGCGTCGTGGACCATCTCCGTCAGGATCATCACGTGGTCCGGGGTCTGCACGATGCGCTTCACGTTGTTGTAGAGCACCGGCAGCATCGGCGGGCCCGAGGTCGAGCCGAAGCCGAGCAGGCAGCGCTCGCCGAGCGGCCGCAGTTCCGGGTCGTCGTAGGGTCCGACCGCGAGACCCTCCTTGAGCCACCACGCTTCCCCCTTGTTCTCGCGGAACATGGCCCGGCGCGCCAGCATGCGTTCGCGCGCCGCGGGGGTCATCTCGGGGAACCTGCCGTTCGGGGGGTCGACGATGATGGAGGTGGGGAACTGCCCGTCGATGGCGATCGTGTCGTCGCCCCGGTCGATCCAGAACGCGTTGTAGCCGCCCACGTTGCCGGAGGCCCCGGGCGAACCGTCGCCCCCGACCGGCGGGGCTTCCCGGTCCGGGTCCGTGTCCTGTTGCGCCTCCGCCATGCGGTCGCGCTCCTCCGCGGCGATGCGGTCCGCCTCTTCCCGCGACAGGAAGCGGTTCTCCCCGAACATCCGGGGCCGCTGCAGGGGCGTGAGGGTCGCCACGTCGTAGTTGCCGGACAGGTCCGGACGGCCGTCCGCCGTGCGGGGCATGTCGTCCGCGCCCGCCGCGGTCGATCCGAGCAGGCCGAGGCCGAGGGCCGCCCAGCCGACGCTCCGCACCACGCCGGCTACGTGTTCCAGGGTTCGCATCACCGTCCGCCCTCTCCTACCGTTGCAGCGGATTGCGCCGCCACTCGCCATAGAGCAACTCCTCGACGAACTCCACGCAGCGGAAGTCCATCAGGGCCATGTTGGCTTCCTTGCGGCGGTAGAGCGGCATCGAGATCTTCCAGGGGCGCGTGAACGTTTCCGCATCCTCGATCGTCGCCTCGTAGTGCAGGTGGTCCGGGCTGGTCGGTGTGTACCGCTCCGTGACCTTCATCTGGCTGCTGTGGTGGTTGCCGGCGCGGTCGAACCAGGTCTGGTCGTTCAGCCCCGTGACCTCGATGACGAGCGTGTCGCCGTCCCAACTGGCCACGGACTGACCCATCCAGGTGTCGATGGGCGCCGGCCCCGGATCCTCGGTAAAGATGTCGCGCACGGCGCCGGCGTACTGGTAGGCGAAGAAGAGAGTGCTCTCCCCCTGGAAGATCTGGAAAGGCTGCGGCATGTAGTTCGCACGGGGCACGCCCGGGAGGTAGCACTTCACCTCCGGGTCCAGGTTGATCCAGTCCGCCTGGTTCTCCTGCTTCTTCGCGAGGGCTTCGGGCTTGTACGGGATCTTGCCGCCCTCGACGACCCCCATGCTCGGCGGCACCGAGACGACGGCGCCGAGCTTGTAGGTCTCGAGCGAGGGGACCGGACCGTGCGGGCCGTCGCGCAACTGCACCGAGGCGCGCGCCATGTGCAGCTCGATGTCGTAGTTGGCCTCGTTCAGCGCCTGCCAGATGCCGTTGAGATCGGGATGCACTCCGCCCGGCCCGCGCGGGGCCACGTACGCGTCGCCCTCTTCCGCCAGAGCCGTGCCGGGCACGCACACGAGCAGCGCGAGCGCCATCCCGGCGATGATTCCCTGTCGCATCGGTTTCCCCCCGAAGAAATCCGCGGCCGCACGACCCAACATCAACGGAGGGCCGTGCCGCAAGGGCGCGAATGCTCGCATCACGGTAGTGGAGGGTCAACGGCGGTCCCCCCGCCCCGCCGCCCGCAACTTCCACGACGCAGCCGGTGTGCCCCGGAGAAGGCGGGCGATACCGGATTTTATTTGTTTAATATCAATAGCTTAAAGACAACAGTCTCAATCCGAGACGCGCACGATCCGCTTGCCGACGTTGCCCCCGGCCAGCAGGTCCACGAACGCGCGCGGCGCGGATTCGAGGCCGTCGAACTCGTCCACCCAGGCCGTCAGGCGGCCGGACGCCATCCACTTCCTGAGGTCCGCACGGGCCTCGGCGTAGCGGTCCATGAAGTCGAACACCAGGAACCCCTCCATCCGCAGGCGTTTGTTCACGAGCAGTCCCGGGATGCCGCGCGGACCGGGCTCCGGGTTGGCCGTGTCGTACTGCGAGACGACGCCGCAGCAGGAGATGCGCCCGCCCTGGTTCATCCGGAAGAGCGCCGAACCGAGCACGGTGCCACCGGTGTTGTCGAAGTAGACATCCACGCCGTCGGGCGTCGCTTCCTTGAGCGCCTGGCGGAAGCCCGCGTCGCGGTAGTTCGCGACGCCGTCGAAACCGAGTTCGTCGACGAGGCGTGCGTTCTTGGCGTCGGACCCGGTCACCCCCACCACGTGGCAGCCACGGATTCGGGCGAGCTGGCCGACGATGTGACCCACCGCGCCTGCGGCCGTCGAGACCATGACGGTCTCGCCCTCCTTCGGTTCCGTCACGGCCAGCAGCCCGAAGTAGGCGGTCAGTCCCGTGCCGCCGAGCACGCCGAGGTAATCGGCCGGGTCACCGTCGTGATCGATGCGCTCGACGGACCCGGCGGAGTGCACCGAGTAGTCCTGCCAGCCAGCGCCGCAGGAGACGATTTCCCCTTCCGAGACCGACGGGTCGTTCGACGTTTCCACCCGCGCGACCGCGCTGCCGCGCATGACGACCCCGGTCTGCGGCGCGCCGGCGTACGTCGCGCTCCCCTGGAGGCCCGCCCGCGCCCCGGCATCCACCGAAACCGCGAGCGTGCGGCAGAGGACTTCGCCGTCCCCGGGTACGGGCACCGGCTCCGTGACGAGGTCGTAGTGTGATTCCTCTAGCTTGCCGCGAGGCAGCGTAGCCACGACGATCTTGCGGTTCTCGGCCATGCCTGGGTCCTCCCTCATCGACGGAAACCGCGCATTGTAGGCCAACCTCAGGCGGCGCCCCGCCGGGGTCGACGATGTGTGCCACAATCCAGCCATCGCCCGCGCTCACGGGCCATGACCGACCGTCCGGAGCGAGCATGAAGAGAGCCGTCCTCATCGTCGTCGCCGTGCTGGTGGCCGCTTATCTTGTTGCCCTGTTTGTCCCATACGAGCCGGACGAGCGCCGTCCCGGCACGCGCCTCGGCGGTCCGCTCGCGGCCGACCAGGACACCGACTGGTCCTTCCGGACGCCGGGACGCATGCAGATCTTCGTCGAGACGTCCACGTGGTACGGCATCCCGCACTCGGTGACCACCACGTCCTGGATCGTCGACGGCGAGCTATACGTGCCGTGCAACGCCTGCGCGACGAAGCGCTGGCCGAAGAACGTGGCACGCAGCCCGGACGTGCGGCTGAAGGTCGACGGCGAAATCTACGAGCGGCGCGCCGTGCGGATCACCGATGAGGCAGAGCAGCAGCGCGTGTTCGAGGCGCTCGGCGCCGGGCAGTCCCGTCCGGGACGGTGGGTGTTCCGGATGGAGACGCGCCCGTAGGGCTACCCCTCGCGCTCGCCCGTCCCGGCATCACGCACGCGTTCGAGAGGGAAGGTGTACGGGCGGGGCTTGTCCCCACCCGTGATGGTTTCGCCCACGATTTCAAGACAGGACGGGACAAGCCCTCCCGGCACGGTGCGCGAATTCAAGACGGGAGGGGACAAGCCCCTCCCCTACAATGTCGGACCCCGTCCACGCAATCACCCAAGGGAGCCGCCGCGCATGAAGACCGCCGACGCCATTGCCCACGTCCTCAAGGCCGAAGGAGTGGACATCCTCTTCGCCTACCCGGTGAATCCGATCATCGAGGCCTGCGCGGTGGCCGACATTCGCACGATCATCTGCCGCCAGGAGCGCATCGGGCTCCACATGGCGGACGCGTACTCGCGCATGTCTTCCGGCAGGAAGATCGGCGTCTTCTCGATGCAGCACGGACCGGGCTCGGAGAACGCGTTCGGCGGGGTCGCGCAGGCGTACTCGGAGTCCTCGCCGATCCTGGTGCTGCCGGCCGGCTACCCGCGGCGGATCGCCAACTACTACCCCAATTTCAACTCCGCGCGCAGCATGGAGAGCGTCACGAAGTGGGCGGAACCGCTCACCATGGGCCGAGCGATCCCGGAGGTGATGCGGCGCGCGTTCTTCCAGTTGCGCAACGGCCGGCCGGGGCCCGTCCTCGTCGAGGTCCCGATGGACGTCTTCCGCGAGGACGCGCCGGAGGACTGGGTCTACGAGCCGAGCTACGCTACCCGCACGGCGCCGGACCCGGACGCGGTCGAAGAAGCCGCCGCCGTGCTCGCGAGCGCGGAGCGCCCAGTGATCTACGCGGGCCAGGGCGTGCACTACGCCGAGGCCTGGCAGGAGCTCAAGGCGCTGGCGGAACGCTGGAACATCCCGGTCACGACCAGCCTCGAGGGCAAGAGCGCCTTCCCGGAGAACCACCCCCTGTCGCTCGGCTCGGGCGGCCGCGCCAATCCTCGGCCCGTCAAGACCTTCCTCGCCGAGGCGGACGTGATCCTCGGCGTGGGCTGCAGCTTCGCGCTGACAGGCTTCGGCGTGCCGATGCCGCGCGGCAAGACCATCATCCACGCCACCCTCGATCCGATGGACCTGAACAAGGACGTGCCCGCGCAGCACGCCCTGATCGGGGACGCGAAGCTGTGCCTCGCGCACCTGTCGGAGGCCCTCGCCGACCGCGACCGCACGCAGGCCGAGAACCGCAGGGACGTGCCGGCCCGCATCGCCGCGATCCGGGCCGAGTGGCTGGCCGAGTGGGAGGCGAAGCGCACGCACAACGAGGCGCCTCTCAATCCCTACCGGGTGCTCAACGAACTGCACCAGGCCGTGGACATCGACAACACGATCATCACCCACGACGCCGGCAGCCCGCGCGACCAGGTGTCCCCCTTCTGGGCGAGCACGACGCCGCTCTCGTACATCGGGTGGGGCAAGACGACGCAGCTCGGCTACGGGCTGGGCCTCGCCATGGGCGCGAAGCTCGCCCGGCCGGAGAAGCTCTGCATCAACGTCTGGGGCGACGCCGCGATCGGCTTCACGGGCATGGACTTCGAGACCGCGGTGCGCGAGCGCATCCCCATCCTGTCGATCCTGATGAACAACTTCTCGATGGCGATCGAGTTGCCCATCATGCAGGTGGCGACCGAGAAGTACCGGTCCACCGACATCTCGGGTGACTATGCCGCCATGGCGCGGGCCTTCGGGGGCTACGGCGAGCGCGTGGAGGATCCGAACGACATCCGCGCGGCCATCGAACGGGGCATCGAGAAGACGCGGGAGGGTACGCCGGCGTTGCTCGAGTTCATCACGGACAAGGAAATCTCGATCTCCGCGGAGTGACGGCGCGGGGCCCTGGACAGCAATGGGATACCGACTTGCCGCCGACGCCATCGTGCTGCTGCACGTCGTGTTCATCGCCTTCGTCGTGCTCGGCGGCCTGCTGGCGCTCCGGCGTCCCTGGGTCGCGGCCGTCCACATTCCGGCGGCCGTCTGGGGGGTGCTTGTCGAGTCGTTCGGCTGGATCTGTCCGCTGACGCCCCTCGAGGTCGAACTGCGCACGGCGGCGGGAGAAGCCGCGTACACGGGGAGCTTCGTGGACAACTACATCGTGCCCCTCGTCTATCCGGCGACGCTGACACAACCCGTACTATGGGCGCTGGCATTGTTCTTCGTTCTCGTGAACGCAGTGATCTACAC